>JAQVOV010000053.1:629-10184 GCA_028702395.1 Candidatus Omnitrophota bacterium | reverse complement strand
AGAAAGAACAATATCTGCTATAGTTGTTTTTTCTTCATCATTTTTAAAGTTTTGCGCTATAACAATTGAAAAAAAAGAAAAGAAAACAGACAATATAGAACAGTAAACAATAATTTTTAAGTTTTTCTGCATTTTCACCTCTTATGTATTATGTATAATAGTATATAGCTATGCCAAAAAAGCGCAAGAAGAATTTAAAGAAGCCTCTGTATATTAGTATCTGTTATTTGTGTTAGTGGCGAATATTCCTAAATAGAGTTTTTGTGTATTGAGTAATGAGTTAGCTGTGGAATACAGAACAGAGCTGCGCGCCACGAGTTGCGCGCTTCGCGCTAGCTGTTGTATCTAAAAAAGGAGCGAGTTCTTAACTTTCACCAAGGTGTAAGTTAAGAACTCGCTCATACTTCATACTGAAAAAATTCTTACGCTTTCTTTTTTCTTTTTCTTGCAAACGCAAGAGCTACTCCACCAATACTAAATAATACCATTGAAGCAGGTTCAGGTGCTGCTGTAGTTGTTATCTTTAAGTATGGTGCAAGTGTAGAACTTCCACTCTTAAACGACATTGCAGATAAAGGACCATCTGTCCCATAACCTTTAAAATTAAAATTAAAAGCTGCAAAGGCCTGACTATTTGTGTAATCTGACACAATAAAATTCGTAACATCAATACCTAATAAACCAGTAGACTGATCTTTAAAATTAAGCACAAATTCACTTCCTGCTATTTTCTGTGTAGCAATACCATTAGCAGAAACAGCGTTGGCAGCGTGATACATATTTGCTGCTCCGCTTGGCAATCCTTTTGTAAGACCTGTCATATTTATCCATAATGCTGCTGAAGAAATAGTTTCACTTGCAGATATCCCTGGCAAAGCAACCTGAAGATATGTGGTCTCATTATAAGTCCAGGTACCACTACCAGAAGAGTAGTAACTGTAATAGTAAGTACCAATATTTTCGCTTTGTGGATTCCATCCTTTGTAATTAGAACCACCGCCTGAATCCTGATACCATACTGCATCACCGGCTGCGTTTACAGTACTAATATATTCAGCAGCAAAAGCTGAACATGTTGAAACCAAAATAAATAACATTACCAGAACAATAGAAATCTTTTTCATTTTTTCTCCTTTACCCTTACAAAATAACACCACCTAAACAATTGCCCGGAATTATACTATGTGATCCATTCTAAAGTCAACATTTTTTTGTAAAACAACAAAAAAGTCAGACTATTTATATCCTATTTTCCCCGTTGATCTATTATTTGAAAAAGTTTTTCAAAAAAAAGAGGGTCAGACCCTTGCTTTCTGCAAGGGTCTGACCCTCTCTCTTTAAACCTACCCTCATTACCTGTCAGATACTATTTAGCCCCTATTATCCTAATCACTCTAATATGTCTTGTAATAAATTATTAGATCATCCCCGCAAGAATAAAAATTCGGTACTCTTCCCATTTCTTTAAATTTCATTCGTTCATATAGACCATGAGCAGCTGAATATTCTTTTTTGATCGACGTTTCTATACGCACAACAGCTTTAGGTGTCTTAGCCTTAATAAAAGCTTCAGCTCCTTCGATAAGTCTCTTTCCTATACCTTTACCCTGAAGGTCACTTCTAACAGCAAGCCAATAAATGTCCCAGCTATATTCGGTCAACGGAACTCTTCCAAACACAATAAACCCAACAAGTTTATTATCTATAACTTCATTAATAACCCTATAAGTACTCTTCGGCTCCTTTTGATGATCCTCAATGACTTCTTTCAATATTTCAAGGTCATTATCTCTAAATGCCTTCGTAGTAACAGCAATGTCAAGATAACAACTTACCGGATAAATATCCATAACTATCTCCTTGTATTATATTCGTTGTTTAATAAGAAAATCACTTTGAATGGTTTTTGCTCCGGACAATATTTTTATTATCATCTCATTAAAACTATAGCCGCACGAATATGCCTGCCGCATAAAACCACTATCATCATTTATATCAGGGTTAGGATTAACATCTATAACATAGACATTGTTCCCATTTTGCCTGATATCTACTCTAGCATAACCTTCACATCCAAGAACTTTACAAGCTTCTATGGATATTTTGACCAGTTCATCCCAAAAGGTTTTTCCAAGTTCTCCAACACTGCAAATATGAGGCATTATCGTTTTATATTCTTTAGAATCTGCATCCCACTTAGTGCTATAAGTTACAAAAGGAAGACATTGCGCATAGCAGGAATAGTCAATAACGGAAATGCCTATAACTTCATATGGATACGACCCAAACAATGCAACATTGTATTCATTACCAGGAATAAATTCTTCAACTACTATGCCAGCCGGAAAACGTTTTAACTTTTCAGAAATACGCTCACAAACCACGCTCTTATCAGTTATAAGGGAATGTTCATCAATACCTATACTTGCATCTTCAAAACAGGGTTTAATAAAAAAAGGCGTGAAACCATGCTCTTTAAAAAGAATATCACTATCACATTCTTTCTGAATAAAAAACGATCGCGGTGTTCTTATTCCTGCCTCGGAAAGCAATTTGTTCGCTATAAATTTATTAAGACAATTGCGAAGGGCATATGAAGGATTTCCTGTAAAAGGGATATTAAGTTTTTCAACTAGTTCAGCAAAAGTAATTTCTTCACCTGCATCTTCACCAAATCCTTCAAAAAGATTATATAGTGTTAACCACTTCTCTCTGATAATAGTCTCTAAAGTGCTTATGTTCCTTAGCATATCTTTAGTTATCTTAAATATCTCTACGGGGATCTTTGCCTGCTGTAATACTTTCTCAATAGCTTGGGCACATCTAAATGCATCTGTTATATCTTGTCTTCCTCCGGGCTCATAAGCAACAGCTATCCCTACTTTTTTATCGTAACAATTCTTCAAACCCATGCGAGTCCATATCTTTTAAAAGACTCCTGCAATAAAAGTTTTACTAATTCAGTATGGGTCCCGCCGTTCATTGAATAAAGAATAGGAAGATCACCATAAGAAGGAGAAAGTCCAGGCAATGGATTAACATCTATTATTTTAGGAATGTTATTTTTATCAACCCTAAAATCAATTCTGGCTATATCCCGCAGTTCAAGCGCAGAGAATGCTTTAAGAGCATAGCTCTTTAAAAGCGCCTGTATTTCAGGTGATATAGAACGCTCTCCATCATAACGTATCGTTGTTTGCCAAGTTCTTTTATTCTCAATAGAGTAAATGAATTTCTCTTGACCTTTATTGCGAGGACTTATCTTCATCATCCCAAGGATCTGCAGATCTGCCCCATTACCACAAACTCCGACTGTTATCTCTTCTTTTTCAAGATACTCTTCAACAACAACAGGCTGTACGTAACGGCTTAAAAGAGCTGCAGCGCGATCTCTCAGATCTTGTAAATTATTTACAACTGAATTGAGGAAAATCCCTTTTGAAGAACCTTCCCATCGAGGTTTAACAATAAACATACGTTCATCATTGAAAATATCATACAAGCTATCAATATCCTCTTCTGCACTTATAACATACTGAACAGGTACAGGGATGTTTGCATTTTTTAATATTTGATTTGTTTTGACTTTATCAAGCGTTATTCCCAAAGCAAGCGGATCTGATCCGGAATATGGAATGCCCAGCATTTCCAAAATAGCCGGGACTTGCGATTCTCTGTTTCTAGATACCCCGATCCCTTCGGCAATATTTAAAACAAAATGTATATTTTGGTTTCTGATAATATTCGCAAAATCCGGAGTTTGCTCTACAGGTATCACATTAAACCCAAGGTCTTCGATCTCTGCTTTCAGTGCATCTATTGTTTCAATTTCATCATATTCTTCCTGAGCATCCGCTTGGGCATCATTGCTTATGTTTTTCTTTTTTAAATTAAAAACAATAGCAATGGAAGAAACACTCTTCTTATCACTTTTTATCTTATCCCCTTCATCTGAGGAATAATACCAAAATGTCTCATTATTGTAATTTCTTAACTTAATAGCTCCATCTTTTACAGCCTCCACATAATTTGGCCCGATAGGTATTTTTCCTTTTCCGTCAATGCCGTCAATAACAAAGGTCGGCACGCACATCCCTCCTGTAAAACCCCTCATTTTCTCGATTATTTCAACCCCTTTCCAGACAGACGTTCTAAAATGGAACGCACCAATGACAGGATCACACTGGAACAAATAATAAGGACGAACACCGATCTGTTGAAGCCCATGACAAAGCTCGGTCATTACTTCAGGAGAATCATTGATACCTTTAAGAAGAACCGACTGATTACTTATCGGGATACCGCAGCGCCTCAGTTTTCTGATCGCTTCTGTTGACTCTGGAGTTATTTCCCTAGGATGATTGAACTGAACATTGATCCATAGATTGTCATACTTTTCTAACATAGAGCAAAGTTTTTCATTTATCCTTTGAGGAAAAACTACCGGCGTTCTCGTTCCTATACGTATAACCTTGATATGGGGTATTTTGTTAAGAGCTTTTAGTATATGATTGATCCTGTCCGTTTGCATTGTCAAAGGATCACCACCTGAAATAATAACTTCCCGTATATTTGCATTTTCACTGATATATTCAATGGCCTTTTCAATATCCTTTAAAGTTGTTTCAGGGATCTTTTCATCCCACAATCTTTTACGGGTACAATGCCTGCAGTACATAAAACAGCGGCCGGTTGTAATAAGAAGTACTCTATCAGGATAGCGATGCACAAGACATGAAACAGGAGAGGTTCCCTCTTCATTAAGCGGATCTGTGAGCATATATGAATTATTTTCTGATTCAGCTGCTGATGGAACACACTGTTGATAAATAGGGTCATTTTTATCTTCAAATTTTTGTATAAGGGACAGATAATACCTAGGTATCCTCATATGATATTTTTTTATCACTTCTCTCAGCTTTCGTTTTTCAGTGTCAGAAATAAAAAAACCATTGGAAAGATCTGCAATATTTTTTAGTGTATCATGATACTCTAAACGCCATGTTTCTATCTTTTTTGGATTATTAGGTAAAAGGTTTTTTTCTAAACTTGGGAAATTGATGCCGGTAGGCATAAGCTCTTGTAACTGTTCATTCTCAACACTACGTTCTCTTTCCATACATAGCGAGGAACTGTTTTTTGGAAAAAGGATGCAGGATTTATGCTCTCGTAAAGGAATATCACTATTACTCGGAAGTACATCGTCGGAAGATAAAGATGACTCAGCACCCTCTATTTCACTCATTATTAGCTCCCCTTTCTGTTTTTTCATCAGATAACGCGTTGAATTTTTCAATATCCATCTTGAATATTTCAATATTTTTACACTCATCCATAATAACTTCAATCACCCTAAAATGTTCTCTATCATTATCTATATGATAATAGATCGCATTGCCTTCACGCCTGTCCACTATGATCCCTAACATTCTAAGCTTCGCTAAATGCCGTGACACTGTTGGTTGATTGATCTCTAAAACCTGACAAATATCTTTTACCATTACTTCTTGTTTATAAATGATAAAAAGAATTCGCAGTCGGGTTTTATCTGCTAGCAGTTTCATTGTTTTCTGAAGCATTAAAACATCCATATATACTCCCTTTTTTCAAGCTAATAAGTTAGCCAATCAACATTCACATATTCACATATACACATATTCGTATATTCACATATTGCAACATGCTTATATAAAAACACATATATCACTTTAATACTTCTAAGTCAAGTCATTTCTGCAACAAATTAAAAGGTATTATGTTGCATATCCTCATTTTATCTATTTTTAATTAACCTCTTTATTTTTTCATATAAATTTTTAAATTAAAATATAGGTATTTGGGCCTTTTTTATGCATCTATGATAAAAATACAGATCGCTCTATAAACAAAGACCTTTGAGCGCAGATATTACTTAAAAAATAAGTTCTTTTCTAAAAAAACGATCAAGGTGGCTTTTAATTTTGTAAAATGGAGAATGAACTTTTGTGGAAAACTTTTAAATATGTATTATTATATATTATCTTTCAAGAACATGGCTTTCAATGCTTCTTCTGTTGATCTATAAGTAACAATATTGACATTGGGAGAATAGTTCATCATAGACATGATATTAAATCCCACATCTTTACTCGTATCAGGAATTATTCTGATTATCTGTGAAACTTTACATTGGTTACACAATTGCATCAATTTCTCAATAGACAAATGAGCATCAATATCCATTTTTTCCATAAAAGACAGGTCTGTTAAAAGTTTGAATCCCCGTTTGAGTTTAGGTATTATATTTTGAAGACTATCGTGCAGTTGTTCTGTCTGCTTAGCATCAACAGAATCTTTGAAAGTTATCACTATTGCAGTGTGATCATTATTGACTTTAAATTCTATCATGGCTTATTTTACTTCAAAACAGATCTGTCTGCAACTTAAATTTTGGGGATTTATTGGGACACCCCTGATGTGTTGTGCGTTGTGTCATGAGTCAATGTGTAATGTGTATTGTGTCTGCCTGCCCTTAAAAGATTGCTTCAAAAAAATAGCGGAATAAAATTGTTTTTTCGAGACCGCAAATTCCCCCACCGAGGGAATTTGCTTAGAACAAAAGCTCGATATTAAATAGGGTTTACCGTGGTCGAGCTTTTGTAACGTTCTGAATAGATTTTGTAGGGGCGCCTCGTGAGGCGCCCTTGGTTTCTCGGGACACACCTATCCAATGGGCAAACTGATTCCTATGTGTGTCCCGAGATCAAGCTATAAAAAAGAGGTCTGTCCTATGCCCAAGTTGGCTTCTTAAAAGGTAACTATTTTGTCGCTTTCGTTAATGATCTCGTACATATCGTTCATTGTAGAGATAGGGCACATTTGTGAACTTTCCTGCTCTCGAGATTTAATACAGCTTCCGCAAGCATAGATTTTCCCGCCCATATCTATGATCTGTTCTGCCTGTTTTACCGTATTGAACTTATCAGTACTTATTTTCTGGTATTCAACACCTTTTCCCATGAAAAATATTTTTACTTCATCATTTTTACTAAGCGCAAAATTACCATACCTTAAAGCATTCCAGCACGTCTCTGCATCATTGCTTGAAATAACAATTCCTATTTTCATTATAATTTCTCCTTATTTATCTGACTTGGATTAGGTGTTTTTAACACCAAAAACGTAGCATCACAGGATCCAATATTTTTTATGGTCATTGGTGTTAAATATTTAACAGGCAAAAGATCCCCTTCTTTAGCTTTCCTATCAACACTGTCAAGCTCAACTATAAGCTCACCTTTCAAGATCAACAGATGTACATTAGAATTTGCCTTATGTAAAGGAACTATCTGCCCGGGTTTCAATGCTATCTGCATTATCAAAATATCATTTTGATCAGCAACTTTTCGATTTCCCATTTTTTCGATGTTATACGGTATATTTTCAAAAATATTCATAAATAAAACCTCCTTTTTAAAATACAATTATTTCAAAGAAACAGCCAAAATTCCTATAACAGCACCAAAAAATGCACCTAAATATGGATTGCTTGTAAGAGGACATGTTCCTGTTGTACATTTCCCTACATATCCTATTACAGCGCCTATCACTGCTCCTAAAACAACTCCTATCAATAACTTCATCTTTACACCTCCTATTTTTGTATGAGAGAATACGGCCACATCATTATACCGCCATCCATTACTTTTACATTACTGAAACCTCTGGCTTTCAGAATTAAAGCAGCCTCATACCCTCTTAAAGAAATCTTGCAAAAGGTTATGATCTCCTTGTTTTTTGGTAAATTCTCACATTCTTTTCTTAATTTCCCTAAAGGAATAAGCATTGTATTAGCAATTTTAATAGTCTCATATTCTTGCGGCGAACGAACATCAAGAAAAATAAAGTCGTCATTTCTCTCTATCTTTTCTTTTACCTCTTGCGGAGAAATAGCCTCATATATTCCATCAAGTTTATTACGCGCAATATTAACAGAGGTAATAATATTATCCATTGCCGGAGAATATGGCGGTGCATAGGAAAGATCTAGATTTGCTATCTGATCTATTGTCATCCCTGCAGTAATTGCAGTAACAGCAATATCTATTCTTTTATCAACATCACCTGAGCCTATGCTCTGCACACCAAGCAATTTACGACTTTCTTTTTCAACAACAAGCTTCATCATGATGGGTTTTGCTGTTGGATAAAAATGTGCTCTGTCAGGCGAAGGACTGAGTACTGTTACAATATCATATCCTTCCTTTTTAGCTTGCTTTTCAGAAAGACCTGTTACTCCAACCCCATAATCAAAAACTTTACAAATAGCTGTATTAAGAACTCCAGAGAAAACATCTTTTTTTCCGCAAATATTGTTTGCCGCAACACGACCTTGTTTATTGGCTGTTGAACCAAGCGGCATATAACATATCTTTCCTGTTAACAAATTACGTGTTTGAACACAATCACCTGCTGCATAAATAGATGGATCACTTGTCTGCATGTGTTCATTTACCTCAATTGCCCCGGTTTGTCCAATATTAAGACCTGCTTCTTTAGCAAGAATAACATTAGGACGAACACCTACTGCAATAATTACAATATCACTTTCAAAAGCACCTTTATCTGTAACGACTTTTTCAACTTTTCCATCACCTTCAAAAGCAGTAACAGTAGTATTTGTTTTTACTTTTACACCTTTTTCTAACAAATGTTTTGAAACAAGTACAGCAATATCCTCATCCAAAAACGATAATATCTGAGGCAATCTCTCTACAATTGTCACACATGCACCTAGCATATGAAAAGCCTCTGCCATTTCAATACCTATAAGACCTCCTCCTACGATAGTTACGTTCTGCGCATTTTTTTCTGAAAAAAATGCTTTTATGCCTTCTGCATCCTCGACACCATGAAGAGTAAAGATGTTTTTTAGTTCTCTTCCTTTTACAGGAGGATTTATAGGTGCAGCACCTGTTGCTAACACAAGAATGTCATAATCCAGTATTTTTTCTTTGCCTGTCTTAAGCGTTCTTATATTGACTTTTTTGTTATTTCTGTCTATTGATAAAGCTTCCGTATAATTATAAACATGCACATTCTTTACACTTTGAAAAAATACAGTATCCCTCACTGTACCAACAGGTGTACTCATAAGTTCTTTTTGTTCTTTGACAACACCTGATATGTAATACGGTAGACCGCATCCTGCGTATGAAAGGAACTCTCCTTTTTCTATAAGCGTAACATCTGTATCTGGTTCTAAACGTATTATCCTAGAACCTACTTTTGGGCCGGCAGCAACACCGCCTATGATAACGACCTTTTTTTTCTTCACAACAAATTCCTTTCTCATATGATTTCGTCAAGCATTTGCCGGATATGTTCTTTTGGTACAAAACCGACAAGCTGCTCACATTTTTTGCCTTTTTTAAATACCATCAATGTAGGAATGCTCATAATTGAATATTTACCTGCAATATCATGCGCATCATCAATATTAATTTTGCAGAATTTTACTTTCCCCTGATACTCTTTTTCTAACTCATCAATTACAGGAGAAAGCATTTTACATGG
>JAQVOV010000053.1:0-619 GCA_028702395.1 Candidatus Omnitrophota bacterium | reverse complement strand
TGGACCACACCAATCAGCATAAAAATCAACTAACACAACTTTATCCTGATCTATCACCTCACTCACGAAATTATTACTATTTATCTTTACTACAGCCATCAAATACCTCCTTTTTAATTATCCAATTATTGCGATATTACGATTATTAATGGAAAAAATTATTTTTTCAGGACCTTTATGATATCTTTTACTCTTTCATTGATAACATGATAACAAGTGATCACACCTTTTTTATGGTAATCAATAATAGCACTTGATCTAAGGACCTTTAAATGCTGTGATACTGTTGATTGAGGGATCTGTAATTCTTTCACGATTTTATTCACATTACATTCATGACCACTCATAAGTCCGTCTACTATTTTAAGTCTAATGGGATGGCCTAAAGCCTTCAAAAGCTCACTGTCCTTTTCATGATTGATCTTCAAGATAAAAACTCCTTTCATCAATATATTGCAATATTACAATAATTAAATGAGTTTGTCAATGTTTTTTTATTTGTTGGTTTCTTGGGAGACACCTAACCCGTTATGCGTTGTGTCATGAGTCAATGTGTAATGTGTATTGTGTCTGCCTGCCCTTAAAAGATTGCTTCAAAAAAATAGCGGAATAAAATTGT
>JAQVOV010000199.1 GCA_028702395.1 Candidatus Omnitrophota bacterium | reverse complement strand
GATGTTTTGGGTCATCATATTTTGTGCCTCTATACCAGCTTGTACCACTGCCAACTGCATAAGCACCAAAAAAATCTCCCATAATGAACATAAGCCCATATTTTTCATGAAGATATCTAAGGACTTCCTTATTATAATTGATCTTATGATCATATATCCTTAAAGTATTGACACCCATTTGTTTCATAAGCTCAAAATCCCCTATAGGATTTTCGCCTATATCCTGAACATTATTTTTATTTTTATCAACCCAAATATCATAAACTCCATCTATCTTTCCATTATTATTATAGTCTGCTTTCATCCAATCTTCCAACGTTCCTTCATCCGGAGATTGTCCTATTTTTGCAGGCGTATATGCAACTGCTTTTACAATAAAAGGTTTGCCTTTGACAATGAATTGCCAATCACCGCTTTTATATTTTAAAAGATTAACATCTCCATATCCTATCTGGTGCTCTATTTGAACAAGCCTTGATCTATCCTGATGAGGAATGATCTCTGATGGTTTACATGCCTTAAGCTTTCCTGGATTAACAATGAATTTATCATCCAATGGATCTAAATTATAACCATTTTCAATATCAATACTTGATCCTTCTAATTTCATTCCAAGAAAAGGATATTTACGTGTAAGATATAATATTTTTGCAATTGCTGTTTTGGAAGGATACCAGGGAGTATTCCAATATGTATAACTTATAGTTTTTGGATAATGCACAAGTACTGCATAATAAGCTTTTATGGCTTGGGCTATGAGCCCTGCATTTTCAAGCGCTAAAGCAGTATAAAATTGTTTGACACCTGGATCTTCACTTGCAGTTGCCCATTTATAAAATGCTAGTTTTATATCTTTAGGATACATGAAATCCCAATGCGAGCCATTAAGTTTTTTATCACTGACTAATTGTTTATAAACAGGGTCTTTATAAATAGAAGTATTTGGGAATATCCCCTCTCCAACTACATCCGCCAATTCTTTTTTATCTTTTACTACATATTTATAATTTTCAGTACCGACATTCTGGAATTCACCATACTTTTCATAATCAACGATATTTTTGCCCGGCTCATACAATTCAAAACTATGAACAGGCATACTTTCGTTAACGGTTCTATTTACTGCAAAGAAAAACACTGATACAGCTATCCAAATAATGATACCTGTAATAACTATTAGACCTATTATCTTTTTCATTCTACTCCTGCTTCGAGCTACGCGTCTCGAGCTACGCGCCACGCGCCTTACATTTTTTAAAATACAAAGATCTACAATAAAGACTTTAAAACTAAACTACATTCAGAACCTTCATAATACCCGAAGCTCGTAGCTCGTGGCTCAAAACACTATCAGCTATTAACAACTTTAAGGAAAAAGGGGAAAGTGAAAAATCTGTTTTCATTGTGGAATCTTTTCTTTTTTTTGTAGGGGCGTATTGCCTGCCCGTCAGGCAGGCGGGCAATACGCCCCTACGAAAACCTTATTTAGGACGATCCACACTTTTATCTTTTTACTTTTACCTTTTTACTTAGCTACATCTTCACTCAGCTTTGCTTTTTCACATTTAGCAATATTTATAGCTGCTATCTCTTTTATTTTCCAAAACCATCCTTTAGGGTCCCAACACATAGCATATGGGTATTTATCTATTGCTATTTGAAACATTTTTATAGCTTTATCATATTGTTGCTGTCTCATATATGCTTCACCTAATACATAATAACATGCGGCAATATCATTCATCAATGCATACTCATCTTCATGTCCCATACCAGGAAAACGATTGACATCTTTGGCCATTTGATCAGCTTGATCTTCATACATTAAAAGACATTTGTTCGTATATACATATACTCCCTCATAATCTCTTTCGGCAAGTTTTTCCCATCCGCTTACAGAAAGATTCCATGATGAGTCATCAGAAAGATCATATTTGTTTTCATTGAATTCTTCATCGATCTTTTTAACTGAAGGTTGTACTTCTTCTGGGATAATTTGAGTGTTTTCGTCTTTTGGTTCGTTTTGAATTTCTCTTTCAGGCACTGAAGATATTGGGGTCTCATTATCTGAATGAGCCATGTCAGCAGTTAATATTGATGGCTCTGCTTTTTTTGTGTCAGCACAAGAAATATTACTTAAAGACAAAAATCCTAATAAAAAAACAAATAATTTGTGTTGTGAAAAAAAATTATTCATATGTTCTCCTTTATAACCTTTTCAGCTATCGGCTATCAGCTATCAGCTTTCAGCAAATGAACATCCTAAATATAGTTTCTTAAAAACCTCTTATTGGACATTCCACCCTTTTATCTTTTATCTTTTATCTTTTATCTTAGCTTCCTATTACCTGAGTTATCCCTTAACAGCTCCAGCAGTAATACCGCTTATAATATTTTTCTGCATGAAAAGATATACAATTATAACTGGCACAACAGTAATTGTTATACCTGCCATCAGTAAAGGATAATCTGTCATATATGCACCCTGAAATATCATAAGCCCTCTTTGAAGAGGCATCTTTGCTTTATCCTGCAATATTACCATTGCTAGCATAT
>JAQVOV010000198.1 GCA_028702395.1 Candidatus Omnitrophota bacterium | reverse complement strand
TTGTTTATTAAAGGAATGGTAATAGGTGTGGCAAATATAATTCCAGGGGTATCAGGAGGGACGCTTGCTGTCGTTCTAGGTATTTATGATAAGCTGATAGAGGCGATCTCCAATCTTTTCAGTAGACCGGAAAAAAGGAAAGAGTATATTATCTTTTTGGCAACAGTATTTGTCGGGGCAGGAAGTGCTATCGTGCTTTTAGCTAACCTGATGAATTATTTACTGGCTTCTCATTATAATTTGACATTGTTCGCTTTTATGGGGCTGATAGCCGGAGGTATTCCTGCAATATGGCGGGCGCATTCAGATATGAAACCAAGTGTTGGGCGATTAATTTCTTTCTTAATTGGGATAGCGCTTGTTATGATCCCGGCATTGTTAGGTTCGGAAACAAAAGCTACAGCTATGGTGAGCAATAGCGGAAATTTGGAATTCGGGTTGACTGGTTACATCTTTCTTGTTTTCGCTGGTTTCATGGCCGGAGGAGGAATGATCGTTCCAGGGATAAGCGGGTCTTTTATACTGGTTCTCATGGGTCAATACGCTGTTATAATATCTGCGATCAAAGGGTTTGTCGTGGCACCTCTTTTGTTCGTAGGTGCCGGTGCTGCAGCAGGGATCCTTGTTTTCTCTAAAATTATCGAGGCTGCACTAAAAAAAGCACCCTCAGGAACATACTATTTCATACTAGGATTGGTCATAGCATCTTTATGTGTTGTTTTTCCTGGAATGCCGATGAGTGTTAAAACAGCTTTGGCTTCAGTAACAGTTTTTTCGACTGGAGCAGTGCTTGCGTATATTATGTCAAAACGCTCTTCTTAAAAACGAACTTTGGGCAGGGCTTGAATTTATTTTAATATAGTTAATGCGGCAATAAAAGGCGTTCTTTTCACTAAGCCGGTTATTTTTTAATCCTTCGTATTAATTTACAACCTTATATCTAAAGAAAGTAAAAGCTAGTTTGACATTTTAATATAAAGTGTGTATATTATATATTCATATTCATAAAGTTTTGTAAAAGTAAAATTGATCTTTTTTAGGAGTGTAAAATGATACCTGAAAACAAGCTTCCACATCAGTTTCGTTCAGTTAAAGATAATGATGAAGAATTTATCTGGATAGGGGAGCCTAAATGGCTGGCTTTTATGATTTCAGGTGTTCCTTTGTTGATCTTTGGATTAATATGGGGAGTTTTTGATTTTGCTTTTATTACGATGGCTTGTAAAGCAAAAAATGGACCGCCTTTAGGAGTTCTTGTTTTGTTTTTTTCACTGCATTCTCTTCCTTTCTGGTTAGGTATCACAAATATGGCTCGTCTTTTATTGGCACATAAAAATACCTTTTATGCTATTACCAATAAACGTCTTATGATAAGAAGCGGGTTTTGGGGGATTGATTTTAGTTCTATAGATTATGATAAAATATCGGATGTTCAAGTTACTGTTAATCCAGTAGAGAATATAATGAAGGTTGGAACTATAAGGTTTTCTGCCGGACGTATTAGTCCTGACGGGACTTCCCTTACAGATAACTTTATAGGCGTAGAAAATCCTTACGAGGTATTCAAACGTGTTAAAACAACAATGGTCGATGTTAAGACGGATTGGAATTATCCAAACAAATTCAGACCTGACGAAAATCCAGGGTATAACACCAAATACGATCCTAAATAAACTTTATAAGCGATCATGTTTGTACATAAGCTCACATATATAATTTCCACAATAGCATGAAAAAGATCATGAAATTTTATTTGCTGCACTCAATAAAAATTCAGATATTTTTTGGTGTTCTTTTTCCTGGCCTAATATATCTTTAAGGGTTTTAAGTATTTCAGGATCAACTATTTTCTCAATAACAGAACTTAGCTGAGAAAACATTTCTTCTTCAGCTTCTTTTATGCTGTTAACATATTGCAGATAATCTCTTTTAATAAACATTTTTTCTGTTCCTATCAACTTTCTTTATTAAATTTTTAAAAATCAAGCTATGTTGTTTTGATTCTGTATCGAGCTTTTTTAAAAATGAAAAGATCTGTTTTTTATCTTCTGTAGAAAAAGGTGATAAAACAAGAGAATCCTCAATGAATTCAGCATATAAGGGAATAGCAGTTTCCTCAGTGTTCATCATTTTTTTTAGGTTATCCAGCAAGTCTTCCTTAGTCACTATTTACTCCTATTCTTTTGTCTTCTAATAATATATAGCCACATACAAAAAAAGTCAAGAAAGAGAATGTAAGCAGTAGGAAAAACCGTTATTTTATAGAAAGTTAGTTCCTAACGGAGAACCTGGTTCTATAGAACCAGGTTCTAAGGAAATTCACGAAAATAACCAGTTGAAGGGGAGCTATTGTAATGCTACAATGTCTCATATGGAAAAAAACATTAAACCTGTACAAATATTGGAAGCTTCTGCAGGAGCAGGCAAAACCTACGCCCTCACAAAAAGATATATAAATCTTCTGCTAAAAGAGACTGAACAAGACCCTACAACGCCATTTAGGAGCATTTTGGGTATTACTTTTACAAATAAAGCATCTGTTGAGATGAAAGAAAGGATCC
>JAQVOV010000197.1 GCA_028702395.1 Candidatus Omnitrophota bacterium | reverse complement strand
CCTTTTGAAATTCCTGATAATATGTCTAAGACAATTCACGAAGATGGTTTAATTGCATCTGCGACATATGGGGTTATAAAAGGTACGGTAGAATGTATTGAAAGGTTAGGTGTAGGGATCTATGAAATATTGACTTTCCCTGCACCTGGCCCTAAAAAGGGTTACAAGCCTATATTAACAGATCCAGAATTTTATGGTGCGAACGTAAAAGCTTTTAGAAAAGACTACTAAATTGATATGCTATGGGTTGAGTTGCTTTGCGGTGTTAAGCATTCAGCTTAAGCAAACTGTACTCGCCAGGTGAAATATAGCGAGATCGAGGGAGGATTACATGTTTCTATTTTTAACAAAAGTGCTGGGACTCATAATATCGGGTATTGGTATATCAATCTTAATTGAGCCAGTATTATTACCTAGATTGGTGGATTTTTGCTTAAATGAAAAAAGAGTACACACAACAGGAGTTTTTAAGATCGTTACAGGTCTTGTTTTTATTATTGCGGCACAGGGTACGAATTTGCCTGAATTTATTGGGATTTTGGGGCTTTTACAGCTTATCGGAGGTGTTTTTGTGATCCTATTTGGTGTTAATAAAGCATATCCAATTATAAAATGGTGGGAGGCTAGACCTCTTTTAATAAAAAAACTTTTTGCATTTTTGTACTTTTTTATAGGTGCAGTTATAGTTTTTAATATTGTATAATTAAAGCCATTAGCTATTAGCTTTTAGCCATTAGTCTGTAGATGGTTCTAAAAGATGTTTTAGGAAAAAGTTTTTTAGGACGTTCATTGGCTAAAGGCTAATAGCTAACGGCTAATGGCTATAATTCAATGTAATCCAAGTAAAGCCAGGCTTTAAAGCTTGGCTTTATTATTTATTTTTCTTGCAAATATATATAACTTATTATAATATAAGCTAAATTATAAGAGGTCTATATGAGTTCGGAAGTCGGAAAGCGGAAGACGGAAGTCGGAATACGGGAAATTAACTATCCGATTATCGAATACCGATTTACGATTCCCGAACATGCTATAAAAGAGTTTTTCCGGGATGTGGCGTAGCTTGGATAGCGTACTAGTCTGGGGGACTAGGGGTCGCCGGTTCAAATCCGGCCATCCCGACCAATTAGAGTTAATAGGGGTTAGTGTCAGTGTCTGTGTCAGAATAAATTGATCTTAAAATATTTATTTTAGGATACTTAACCTGAGAAAAAATTTACAGACACAGACACGGACACAGACACTAAATGCTATAAAGGAGAAACATGCGTAAAATAAACGTTGGAATAATAGGTGCAGGGACGATCGGTGGCGGTGTTGCAAAAACATTGTTACGGAAGAAAAGTTTTTTTGCTAAACAATTAGGCGTAGAGATAAATCTTGCCAAAGTTTTTGATATTAATAAAAAAGCTATTGCGGCATTGGAAATAAAGCCTTCTTTAGTTGCTAAAAATATCGACGATATTGTTAAAAATAAAGAAATTGATATAGTAGTAGAGTTGATAGGAGGACTCAATCCCGCAAAGAAGTTTGTTTTAGAAGCTTTAAAGAACGGGAAACATGTTGTAACAGCCAACAAAGCATTACTTGCGGATTCCGGAAAAGAGATATTTAAACAAGCTTTAAGCTCAAAAGTAGCAATAAAATTTGAAGCAAGCGTGTGTGGTGCTATGCCTGTAATAAAAATGATCCAAGAAAGTTTTGTTTCAAATGATATTAAAGCTATGTATGGCATAGTTAATGGCACTTGTAACTATATTTCCACAAGGATGGTAGAAGATAACTGTAGTTTTGAAGATGCTTTAGAATGTGCAAAACAAAAAGGGTTTGCTGAAAGCGATCCGAGTTTTGATATAGAAGGATATGACGCTTGTCATAAACTTAATATCTTGTCAATGCTTGCCTTTGGTAATTTTGTAAATAAAAAAGATATGTATGTAGAAGGTATAAAACATCTACAGTTACAAGATATAGAATTTGCCAGACAATGGGGATATGACATAAAACTCCTTGCTATTGCAAAGAAAAAAAATGATAAGATCGAGTTAAGGGTCCATCCAACATTGATCTCTTTAAAACACATGCTATCTGCTGTGAAAAATGAAGATAATGCTCTTTTTGTCAAAGGTGATATGGTAGGTAATTCAATGGTATATGGTAAAGGTGCAGGAAGATATCCAACAGCTAGTTCTGTGATGGCAGATATAATTGATATTGCAGGAAATCCTAATATATTTGAAATAAACAAGGCTATGTATGAAAGAGTTCAAGGAAAACCATCATATGAGATCGCTAAGATTGGGGATCTTTTTACAAGATATTATGTTAGATTTGCAACAGTTGATCAAACAGGTGTTCTTGCCAGGATAGCAAGTGTTCTTGCAAAACATAACATAAGTATTTCTACTGTTATTCAGACGCCTAAAACTGTTAGCAAGGAAGTTACTGTAGTAATGCTTATTCATAAAGCTAAAGAACAAAATATGGTCAATGCATTAAAAGAAATAAACAAATTAAAGGTTTCTAAGAAAAAACCTGTGATGATAAGGATCGAAGATTAAG
>JAQVOV010000004.1 GCA_028702395.1 Candidatus Omnitrophota bacterium | reverse complement strand
CTTGAAAGTTCAGGTGCCCTAAGATGTTAAAAGTGAATATCTCAACGGCAATTTTTCTTTATCTGTTTTTCAATGTTATTTTGGTCTTAGGATATTGGTTGTTTTCTGGATACAAGAGAAAAGAGATCGTTCTCAGATCAGATAATGATTATATGTGGAAATGCCATATTTGCGCAAATGTTTATGTGGATTCAAAAGATGATGAGTTCTCAAAATGTCCGCAATGTGAAACGCTATTGAAAAAAAACAGATATTAGCCACGAGTTACGCGCAGCGAGCTTCGTGCTCTTAATGAAAATTTAGAATTCTTGTAAAGCTCGGAGCTCGCGACTCGTGGCTCGCTGCTCGAAAAAGGAGGTGTTTGATGGCTGCAAATGAAATTCTTGAAAGAGAAAAAAATGAAAATGAAAAGTTGCCGATCATTCCACCATTAAAGGTGTTAGATTATGCAACAATTAACAAAAGGTTTGGCTGGTGGTCAGCAGTAGTCCTATTGGAAAGCTATGGAAGAAAACAGGTATGCTTTTATTTGTGGCAAATGAAAGGTGATCAGTGGAAAAGAAAACAAAAATTTGCTATACATAGTCAGGAAGATTGGAAGCTTATCAACTTTGCCGTGACTAAAATGATAGGACAGCTTACCTAAGGGGATACTGAATAAGACAAAAGATAAAAGATAAAAGATAAAAGAGTGGAACGTCCTAAATGAGTTTTTAGATAAAGTGTAACATTTGCTAGTAGATTCTTTATGTTTTAGACAACTTTGCCGTGACTAAAATGATAGGGCAACTTACGTAAGGGGATACTGAATAAGACAAAAGATAAAAGACAAAAGATAAAAGATAAAAGAGTGGAACGTCCTAAATGAGTTTTTAGATAAAGTGTCACATTTGTTAGTAGATCCTTTATGTTTAGATAAAAAAGGAGGTTGAAATGAAAAAGTTGATATTGATTATTTCACTTTTAACCCTGCCTTATGTTGCTATAGCGGAGGATGTAATGAAAGAGATAAAATTGCCTGCACCATCTTTAAAAGGTAATATATCATTAGAAGAAACTCTTCAAACAAGAAGGTCTATTCGTAATTATTCAGAAAAAGAACTTTCATTAGAACAAATATCACAGCTTTTATGGTCCGCACAAGGAATAACCAATGAAAGAGGATTTAGGACCTCACCTTCAGCAGGAGCAAGATTTCCCTTAGAGCTCTATTTAGCAACAAAAGATGGTCTTTTCAAATATGTTCCGCAAGAAAACAAACTTGTTCAAAAAAACAGTAAAGATGTAAGAAAAGATCTTTCAGCGCAAGGTTTTTTTGATCAAGCGCCGATAATAGTGATATTTTGTGCTGTATACGAAAGAGTTACATCACGTTATGGACAACGTGGAGTAAGGTATGTTGATATGGAAGTTGGTCATGCTGCGGAAAATCTACATTTACAGGCAGTTTCACTTGGATTAGGATCAGTGCCTGTTGGAGCTTTCAATGATGATAAAGCAGTTAAACTATTGGAGTTACCTGAGAACGAAGTGCCATTGTATTTTGTTCCGGTGGGATATGAGAGTTAGTAGGATGTGCATAAGTAAAAAGGTAAAAGTAAAAAGTAAAAAGGATGGAACGTCCTAGATTAAGTTAAGCCACCTGCTTCGAGCTGCGTACAGCGAGCATAATGATCGTTCAAAAATCTTTGAATAGTAGGGTCGAAAAAAATTTTCGCCTCTACAAAAACATCGTTTAGGACGTTCCAATAGCGCGTAGCGCGAGACTCATAGCTCGTGGCAAAACCCCTGATAACAATTCATAGGTCATATTAACTTACTATTAACGCTTAAGGTTTAATGATTAAAATAGGAGACAATAAATGAAAAAAATAATGTATGTTTTTTTGATATTTAGTTTGGTTTATGGTATTTCCTTTGTAGGACAGGCTTACTCAAAAGAGATGCCAATACCAGGAACAGAAGTTCCTGAAGAATATAAAGATATTACTGACGGACAATGGGAAGTTTTTGCAGATGATAAAGGTGAACTGAAAAACGAAGCGTTAGAGAATGCAGAATATCAGCAAGAAGCGATAGATGAAAATGACGATTCAATGAGTCAATTCAATGAGGATATAATAAATGAAGAAGTTGAGAGTGGACGATACCGATAGCTTAAGAGGAAGCTTGTAGGTTGTATGTCGTAGGTCGTATGTCGTAGAGGAACGTCCTGGATTAAGTTAAGCCACGTGCTAAGAGCAGCGAGCTTAATGACCGTCCCAAAAAAAGTTTTATTATGAGTTTATTTAGGATGTTCCACTTTTCGCGTAGCGCGAGACGTGGAACTCGTGGCAAAACCGATTATAATAGTTCATAAGCCCTATTAACTTTACGACCTACGATATACGACATACGAAATACGATTTGAAAATAAAGCGATTTTATATATAAATTATAGACAAAAAAAGTCTTATATGATATTATAAATTACATACTATGTTTAATAAGAAAAAAAATAATTTTATTTATGCAGCTATTGATATAGGCACTTATTCCATTAAAATATTGGAAGCAGTAGCTGACCAAGGAACTTATACACTAACAAAATTCCATATTGAAACACCGTCAGAAAAGATCGACAAAAAAAACATCCAAAAAGTAGTTTTTCAAGCTTTAGAAAAAGCAAATCTTTCAGCTAAAGATATTTTTATCTCTTTATCCGGGCAGAGTGCTGTTGTACGATTCATTCATATGCCCCAAATGACTGAAGAAGCATTAAAACAGTCTTTGGCTTTTGAAGCAGATAAACATATGCCATTTGCTATAGATGATGTGTATATTAACAGCTGTATATTGCAAAAAAAATCAATTGATAAAGATAAAATGAGTGTGCTTTTCGCAGCAGCAAAAAAAGAGGTTGTTGATCAAAGGATACAAATGTTCAAGGATTTTGGATATAATGTTGCATTGATAGATATCGATGCTTTTGCAGTTTTTAATGCATTTATAATGAGCGAACCTAAAATAAATAAGGACGAGAGTTTTGCGATATTGAATTTCGGGAGCACTTATACTAATACTGTTATTGGCTCAGGTAAAATACCGTTTTTTTGCAGAGACATACAAATAGGCGGAGAATATATAATCAAGGAAGCAATGGTAAAATCAGGATTAACCTATGAACAGCTTATATCGCAATCAAAAGATAATGAACAAATAAAAGAGGAATCTTTGCGGATGCCTATAATTCAATTACTCGATGAAATAAGATTATCCTTTGGGTATTATGAAAACCAATATGGAGCAACTGTAGATAATGTTTTTGTTACAGGGGGATTTTCGAGTTTCCCTGGTATTTTAGAAGTTCTGCAAGATGCATTGGGAGTAAATGTTCTAAGGTGGGATCCTGTTGAAACTTTTAATATCGGGCCTGAAATAGACGAAGAGAAGATCTTAAATGCCAGGAATTCATTAGCAGTTGCTGTAGGGCTTTTAAGTAGAACGGATATTATTTAGCGATCAGCTGTCAGCATTCAGCTGTTAGCTTTTAGATCGTTCTAAAGAGGTTATTTAAAAAATGCGTTTAGAACGATCATTTGCTAATAGCTGAAAGCTGATCGCTGACAGCTAAAGAAAAACAATTACGAATATATGGGGGAGAGCAAAACGGTGGTACAATTAAATTTACTTCCTGAAGCGTTACAAGCAAAACGAAAAGAAAAAGTTGATTGGGAACAAGTCCCAGTTGTTCCTTTTGTTGTCAGTGTTGTAGTGTTTCTTGTTGTTTTTCAGATACTTTCTGTTTTTCTTGTAACTCGAAATACTTTAATTCTTAACGGAGTTAAAAAAAAGTGGGAAAAGTTAAAGCCAAAAAAAGAAGAGATCACAGTTCTTCATAAAAAAGCCAATCAATATAGTTCTAAAATAGATGCAATGAAAGAGTTAACTGAGAACAGGATAGAATGGGCAAAGATCCTAAGCGGGATCAGTTCGTCAGTTTTACCTAACATATGGTATTCAAAATTATCTTACGATAATGAGAAAGACGGTTTTTTGATCCTTGAAGGGTTTGCTATGGGAGGCTCAGAAATGACAACAGCATCTATTGGAAGACAAATAGATGCACTGAAGAATGATCCTGAATTTTCTATTTTTTTTGACAATATAGAACTTGATTCAATGAGAAGAAGCCTTATTGATAAAAAAGAAGTTATGAATTTTCAGTTTAAATGTAAAAGTAGACCAAAACAAAAAATAGTTAAGGGAAAAGATGAGTAAACTCGATCTTGAGAAAATAAAAAAAGCTGTTTTCGAAAAAATAAGGTCCAAAGTAGGTTTATTGCTTGAGAAAATGCATTTGGATAAAGATAAAAAAGAAACAGTTTTCATACTTGGCGGATTATTTGTTATAGTATGTTTATTGTATTTCTTTCTTCTTATTTTTTCACCTTTTGTACAGTCAGTTCATTTGTTCAATGAAACATGTGTAATGAAAAAGGAAATTGAAACCCTTGAATCTGATATTGAAAGGCTAAATGTGTTGAATAGCCGTATAGAGAGCATGAAAGAGACCGTAGAACTTTATGAAGAAAAACTTCCGTCAGAATATGAAATTCCTTTGTTTTTAGAGGAATTATCAGGGAAAGCAAAAGATACATATGTGAAAATAACGGGCATAAGCCCTATAACGATAGTACAAAAGGTTTCTGAAAAAGAGAAAAAAGAAGGAAGATCATACGAAAAAATACCCATACAGATAAATGCTGAAAGCGGTTACCATCAATTAGGATTATTTTTGAATAAGATGGAAACAGGCGATAGATTTGTGGATATTTCAAGTATAATGATCTATAACAGTGAAAGAACTCCTAAGATCGAGAATATAGAGCTTACACTAAATGCCTATGTTCTTTTGGAGAAACAATAAAATGAAAAAATTGTATATACTGATCTGTTTACAGATGATAGTGGTTAATTGTTTTGCTCAGCAAATGAAGGATTATGAATATGATAGTCATGGCAAAAGAGACCCTTTTGTGCCATTAGTAGGCAATCAACAGATCCAAGATGGAGAAACTATAATTATCATGGCAATAGAAGATGTTACCTTTCAGGGAGTTGCGATGGATGCTAAAGGGAATAGAACGGCAATAATTAATGGGCAGGTCTTAAAAGAGGGTTCCAAAGTAGACGCACTTGCTGTTGAGAAGATCGATGATGATGGCGCTACAGTCACTATTCAAGGGAAAGAATATAGATTGGATCTGTATGAGTATTAAAACGGATGATATCTTTAAAATAGAGGGGGTATTGTGAAGAAAAAATTTTTTTTTATATTTTTAAGTGTTTTGTTTTTTATAAACACCGTAAATCCTGTTTTGGCACAGCCTGCTCCAGTTTCATCAATAGAAGACAGTTCTATGTTAGACAATGTCGATGAAAATTCGGAAGCAGTATTTAAGCCAGGCTACATCACTGTTAATTTCAAAGAAGCTGATATAAGGGCTGTTTTAAACTATATTTCTGATGTTGCAGGAGTTGATATTGTTCCTGCTCCGGATGTCAGAGGAAATATTACAATGAGACTTACAGATAAACCATGGAGAGTTGCAATAGACATTCTTGTAAGGAATTATGGCTATGTTCTTGTTGAGGAAAATGGAGTCATTCGCGTTGTTAGAAAAGAATCCCTAGAAACAGAAGCTACTATTACAGAAGTTGTTGAATTGAATTATATTGTTCCTACAAAACATCTTTCACTTATGGATACCTTTGGACCGAATGTGACTGAATCCGGAGAGACTGCTTTTTCCTCTACAATGGGTGTTGAGGTTATTGAAGAGACCATAAAATCTATATTGGCGCCAAATGAAAGTGTTATGTTCATTCCAAATGCTAATGCTTTCGTTATTACTGCTATTCCTCCTAGAATTGCAAGGATAAAGGAAATGATAAGGCTTCTGGACACAGAACCTAAACAAATAATGCTTGAAGCTAAGATAATTGAAGTTGAACTGGGTGATGATGAAAGATTAGGGATTGATTGGAATGCTGTTATATCTGCTTCAGGTGCTAAAAGACCGATAACTTTCCCTTTTGGAGATGATGGAGGGATAGGGGTGTTAACTGAAAAATTCAAGCAGTTCTTGCCTGGTACATCTTCTGATGTAGTAGAAAGTTCTACTCAGAAAGCTTTTCCATATGTTGTTGCTAAAGATTCCGAATTCAGTTCTTTTACATATGGGACATTGGATTTTTCACAATTTACAGCAGTGCTTTCAATGCTAAATAATAGAGATGATACAAAGATCCTTTCTACTCCTAGAGTAACGACTCTAAATAATGAAGAAGCTTATATCAGTGTCACAGACAATGTTTATCTTGAAAAGGTCAGTAAAACAGATTTTGACGCAAGTACTGTTGGTACTGAATTCGAGACAGATCCCAGACAATCTGGTGTAGTTTTGCAAGTGATACCTCATGCTAATTCAAAAGAAGAAATATCTGTAACCCTTAAACCTACAATAGGAGGACCTATTACATTTGAAACTATCACTTCATCTGCTGTAGGATTGGAAAGAATAGCTATGAAACATAATGAAAGAACAGCTCATACCAGGGTCATGGTTAAGAACGGACAGACAATTTTTATCGGTGGTTTAATAAAAGAAGATAAGGATGTTACTGATCACAGATTGCCTATTTTAGGGGATCTTTTCGGGGATCTTCCATATATAGGCTATGCCTTTAAATATGAAGCTGAAACGATCACAAGAACTGAGATTGTTATTTTTGTAACAGTACATATCGTAGGGGATATAGCAGAGTTCAATGCATCAGCTACAAAAGATATCACTAATAATACAGTTAAACATTATATGCTGGAACATGAAAGCGAAGAAGAATATGATGATATACTAGGTGCAAAAAGAAGAAAAGAACAGGAATCCAATAGAACAAAAAAACAAAAACCTTGGTTTGATTTCAGAAAGAAGAAAGCGTAGAAATTGATTTGAAAATAATTATGTTGAACTGGTTGTACTAGTTGGATTAGTTCAACTGGTTAGAGGAAGGTTCTGATAGGGGTTTAGAACAAAAAAAGAGCAAACATGAAAAAACATCCACTTAGTTAAATCTCAAATAGAAAAGTCATAGTTAAAAAAAATAAAGGAAAAAAAGGAAAATGAATAAACCAACAAAACAAATAATAATTAATTGCGGGATATATGAGAAAAGAATAGCTGTTTTACAGAACAATAAATTGGATGATTTTTATATTGAGCAGGGTGGCACAGAAAACATGTTAGGAAATATCTATAAAGGAAAGATCGAATCTGTTGTTCCTGGGATAGGAGCAGCATTTGTAAATATTGATTCAGGAAAAAATGGTTTTTTATTTATTGAGGATGCACAGCAAAGAGTTACGGAAATGTTCGATAAAGAAGACTTTGACATAGAAAAATCGACGGGTAAAAAAAGAGATATCAAGGACCTAATAAAAGTCGGTCAGGATATTATGGTACAAGTGGAGAAAGAGTCTATTGGGACAAAGGGGCCTAAGATCACGACTGCTATAAGTATTCCGGGAAGATATATAGTACTTACTCCTTTTGAGGAGAGCATAGGTATATCTAAAAAAATAGTAGATAGACAGGAAAGACAAAGGATAAGAAATGTTATTGAATCACTTAAACTGCCAAAAGGAATTGGCTGCATTGTAAGAACAGCTGCACAATTTATGCCGGATAAGGATTTTCACAGGGAGTTAAAGTATCTTTTGGATCTTTGGTAAAGGATAAAACATAGGAATGAGAATTGTCAAGCTCCTGAAAGTCTATATCAGGAATATGACCTTGTTTTAAGGACTATTAGGGATGAATTGACTGAAGATGTTGAGAAAGTCATTGTTGATTCTAAAGAAGAGTTTAAGAATATCATACGATTTATTAATCTTTTTATGCCGTCATTGAAAAACAGGATCGAAATGTATAATGATAAAATGCCCATTTTTGATAAATATGGTGTAGAAAAAGAAATAGAAAGGATATTCGGACGAAAGATATTACTTAAAAGCGGGGGATCCATCGTTATAGAACAAACAGAAGGAATGGTAGCTATTGATGTTAATACTGAAAGATTTACAGGTAAAAAAAATGTTGAAGATACAGTTTTTAAAACAAACATGGAAGCTGCAAGAGAAATAGCAAGACAAATAAGGCTGCGTGATATAGGCGGTATATTAATAATCGATTTTATTGATATGCGAACAAAAGACAATAGGGAAGCTGTTCAGAGAGAACTTGAAAAATGTCTGAGAAAAGATAAAGCACGTACCAGGATATTAAGTATTTCTCCAATTGGAGTTGTTGAAATGACTCGGCAAAGGGTCAGAAAAAGCTTAGAAAGGGCAATGTTCCAGGAATGCCCCTATTGTCATGGGAAAGGTCTTGTAAAGAGTATAAAGACAAATTCAATTGAAGCGCTTAGAAAAATAGAAAGAATGGCCACTACTACAGATGATAAGAACATTGATGTATGGGTTTGTGCCGAATTATTCGATTACTTCAAAGAAAATGAAAAAACTTTAATAGTTCCTCTTACAAGGAAATGCAGAAAGAACATCAATTTTAATATAGATGATGCTATGAGAACTGATGAAATAATGGTTATATAGATCAAATGTGGGAAATTTATGTTTTTGAAACCAAGATCAATAAAAAATCTTTTAAAAATAAAAAAAGGAACTTCTCTTGTTGAAGTTGTTTTTGCAGGTTCTATTCTTTCTGTTTTACTTATAAGTATCATGATCTTGTCTGTGGAATCTGCTGATATATCAAAAAGAGTTAATTATGAATATGCAGCAAATAATATTGCAAAAAGCCGAATAGAAGATGCGCGTATGTTCATAGAAAATAATGGTTTTGATTCCCTGACAGATGCCAAATATGGCCAAACAAATATTAGGCTGGATTTTTCAGGGGTACCGGATATTTCAGGTGATTTCGTGAGATCTACTACGGTCGTAGAAGATTATAACAGTAATGAGAGGCTAACACAGGTGACAGTTACTGTTAAGTATTACTACAAAGGAATTCTATCAAGTTCTCCGCTTGTCTGCTCAACAGTATTCTCAAGAATAGATGTGGTTGTGCCATGATAAGATCAGTTAAACACACAAACAATAAAGGGTTTTCACTTGCTGAACTTCTTGTAGTAGCAGGGATCGGTGTTTTTCTGGTAGGAGTTGTAATGAGTGTATGGTTTTTTGTCTATAGAAATTCCTCTGCAGAGAACATTAGGACACGCAATAGAGTGAATTTGGAAATCGCATCCG
Organism: Candidatus Omnitrophota bacterium; assembly: GCA_028702395.1. Classification (GTDB taxonomy): domain Bacteria; phylum Omnitrophota; class Gorgyraeia; order JABMRN01; family JABMRN01; genus JAQVOV01. The sequence continues at coordinate 29,755 of JAQVOV010000004.1, read as the reverse complement.
AAAAAATTAGAGAAGATATCAGATTATCAAGTGCTACATATATGAGCGGATATCCTTCAGGTTCCACAACTTATACAGGTGTGAGTCTTTGCGCAGCTACTAAAGATTCTAATGGGTTTTATACTCTTTCAGGAGGGAATATCCAATGGGATAAGAGTATCATTTATCATTTATATAACAATACTTCTACAGGGAATAAAGAACTACGCAAAACAGTTTTTTCAAATAACAATTCTATTATTGTCAATCAAACTCAAAGAGAGGCTCAGCTTGCCAGTGTTGTAACTAACGGAGATGCCTCTTCAGCCTTAAATGCAGCAAATGCAGTTACAGAAGTACTTATACCAAGGACCTCAACAGAAAAGACTAAACAAAATATTGATTTTACCCTAACAGGAGAAGCTTTAGGGTTTAACGGATATAGCAGTACTACCAAAAGAGCTAATGTAAGCTTTGGTAGTATAGAACTTACTCCAGGATTACATGAATTTAAATTCTCTGTAACAGGAAAGGACGTAGACTCCTCAGGTTATAAATTCGGTTTAGATACGCTTTCAATAGCTCCAAGCGGATGTGCGAGGGAACCGGAGATCTATAATCTTTATTCTGATCTTATTGATACAATTTTTTCGTCAAGTGGAGATTCAATTACATTAATTGGTCCGGATGCTCTGTGGAGCGGAAATTTCTTTATGGAATATGAGGCATCTGGAGTTGGTTCTTTTCTGACATTTAAATTATATAATGATGTTTACAGGGAGTCAAATTTTCTCGATGCTGCAAGAGATAACGCTATTCTTACCGGTGACCAGTTATACATGAAGCTACCGGACCTATCCGAAGGAGGAGTTATTGTCTGGCAGGCAGATGAACCTACTTCAGCATCAAAACAGGATTATGATGCAGGAAGCTTAGAAAATAAAAGTATAAGGGTGATATTGAAAAACGGGAATATAACGGATCAAGGTAATTTAATGAGACTAAGGTTTGATTCGTATTCAACAGCATCGTTAACGATCGGCAATGTTTTTATTGATCTTAAAGATGATGATAGTTCAGTTGATCCTACAAAAATAAAATATGATCCATCTGTAGCAGGAGAACTAGCAGATTATCAAACTAACCATATACAGCTTTTTTTCACGGATCCTGATACCGGAGACATAACTTCTTCGACTACAATTGATCCAAATGATGCTAGCCATCCCAGGAATGTTGCATATACAAATTGGGCTATATATTCAATGGATATGACAAAAGAATATATCCTTACATATCAGATAATCGGTGCAGACGATAATGTCAGTTTTTGGGATAATACAACAATGTCAATTAATTCTTATTTGATAGATGATGGCTCAAGTGAATATTGTGATCCAGTAGATCCTTCGAAATATGTCCAGTGGCCTTCCATTTCTTATGCAGCAGATCAGAACATATATGCTTTTGCACTCGTAGAAATATGGAAAAATGCTGGGTCTGTTACTTCAAGGATATATGATACAAAACAATCTGATCCTGCATATAATACTGTTACTTGGAGTGAATTTGTTCCAAGTAATTCAGATGTTACTGTTAAAGTTCGAGAAAGTGATGATTCCAGTATGATCACAGCAACTAATTGGGGTTCTATATCCGGATTTTCATCTAAACCGAATAGTTTATCTTTCTTAGGAACAGGAAGATACTTGCAATTTAAAGCAGATCTTGTGGTAAATGTAAATTGGACATGTAAAGATCATCTTACAGAAAGCATTTCTGATACAGATTACAAAACAGGGGTAAATACATGCTCTGTGTGTTCAGAAGCTTTAGTACCTAGGATAAGTGTGACAAATAATTATTGTCCGTGGATAGACAATGTTACTATTGACTTTCCTGGAGAGAACAAGGTTTGTGAAATTAGCAGTTATGTTATACAGGATAATGATTATGGTATAATTTCGTTAGCTATAGATGGACAGGACCTGAAAAAAGGTTTAGAGGTTAGTTTGTCTGCCTCTGAACAGATCTTAGGGCAAATGTATTCTGATAATATCACTTTTTCAGTGGAAGCAAGAAATACTGGCAAGTAAGCGAATAAAAGGAAAAGAATTATGCAGGGGCGTACCTGCCTGCCGGCAGGCAGGTTGCAATACGCCCCTACGACAAAAGGCAAAATAAAAAAATGAAATTTATGAATAAAAGAACAGGAACGATCTTTATAGTTACAATGGGCATGGCATTAATAATGTCTGTAATAGTCATGAGTGTTTCTAATATGGTCCTGCAAGATACGAATATAGTTAAAAAGTTAAGATATACTATGCAGGCGCAGTATCTTGCTGAAGCAGGTATAAATCATGCATTAGCTGAATTGGCTGATATCTTTGATCTGACAGCTTTTCCTATTACAGGAACGCTTTCAACAGGAAATTATAGTGTTAGCTACATAACTTCAGGAGGAAGAATTCTTTTAACTTCAACTGGCACGATTCCTTTGGACATTTCTACAACAGCAGATGATGTTACTAGATCTGTTTCAGTTGAGATCCAAAGTACTTTTCCCACTTCTTTGAATTACATAATGAGTTCAGGTAATGATGTTAACATTAGAGCTGGATTTTTAACATTAACAGATATTAATGGTAATTTGCATGGGAATAATAAAGTCCATTTAGGAACTGGGCTTTTGCTTGGACTTATGGATGTCTCAGGCACAGCTACTTACAGTGCTCAGGAAGTTGAAATTGATACATATATTTCATGGATAATTATCAATGGTACGACTTATGGAATAGGGACGCATCTAACTAAAACTGGAGGATCTTGGCAAAGAGATCCTGTTACTTTACCGAATTTTGATTATTCTTATTACAAACAGAAGGCAATAGATGGTGGAAATTATTATAATTCAGATACTGTTTTTGAAGGTCAAACATTAACACCTTCTAGCGGATTGATCTATGTTGACGGGATAGCTACTTTCAAGGGAACATGTAATCTTAATGGAAGTCTTATTGCTAATGAAATAAAAGTTGAATCTTATAAGTCAGGATTTCTTAGTGTTACAAGGGGGAAGTTAAGACAACATGTCGGAGGGGTTCTGCCGTATGATTTTATCGTTGCAAATTTAGGGAATATTCAAGTAGGTAACCAAGATGGTTGGATCTATAGAGCAGGAGACCTTGAAGCTGATGGGGCTTTGATATATGCAGTTAATGATATTAGATCTTTAGGGATAGGGACAATTATAGATGTTACAGGGTCATTAGTTGCAGGTGGAGATATAAATCTTTGGGAGTTTATAGCGTATATAACATATACACATGAACTTCCAACAGTTGTTTTTGGAACGAATGAGCCTCTTGTTAAAATTATTAGTTGGAATAGGTGATCTTCTAGTCAAATTATTCTAATGCTTTTATTATACAAGATTAGCTACTCATATAATAAAAAATAATTAAAATATCCTTCGTAATAGCAATGCAGTGCATTGCTATTCTACTCAGGATTGATTAAAGAATTTTCGATATTCATAATAAGGTATATTTGTATTAGATCCTTCGTAATAGCAATGCAGTGCATTGCTATTCTACTCAGGATTGATTAAAGAATTTTCCCTTTTAGGGAAAATTCTTCTTAATCAAAAAAACTGTTGACACAATATAGGCCATATGGTATATATGTAGTCTGTTTTGTTTGGGTTAATGATAAGATTAAGTAAAAAGGTAAAAGTAAAAAGGGAAAAGTGTGGATCGTTCTATATGGAGCTTTTTAAAGATTCCACAATGATAACAGATTTTTTACTTTTAACTTTTAACTTTTTCCTTGAAGAATTATAAAGGAGTCAAGAATGTATGCTATATTAGAAATAGGCGGTAAGCAGGAAAAGGTAGAAAAAGGTGTTGAAATAATCGTGAATAGACTTGAAAATGAAGAGGGTTCAAGTTTAACGGTTAAGGAAGTGCTTTTTGCTAAAAAAGGAGCTAAATATCATATTGGAACACCATATGTTAAGGGTGCTTCTGTTGAGTGTGATATTATTTCCCATATAAGGGGAGATAAAGTTTTTGCATTTAAGTTCAAAAGAAGAAAAAGTTACAAGAGAAAAGTTGGTCATCGTCAGGAACTTACTAAGTTAATGGTAAAAGATATTGTGGTTGGTGACTAATAATACGGAGAAAAGATCATGGCACATAAAAAAGGATTAGGAAGCAGTAAGAACGGTAGAGATTCAAATGCCCAACGGCTTGGAGTCAAAAGATATGGCGGGCAATTAGTTACTGCAGGTAGTATTATTATCAGACAGCGTGGAACTAAGTACAAACCGGGTTTAAACGTTGGTATAGGTAAGGATGATACCCTATTTGCTTTAATTGAAGGCAGAGTAGATTTTACAAACAAAAAAGTTGTTAATATCTTACCAGCAGCTTAAAAAAAAGCGAAAATATGTTTATAGATCAGGCCAGAATATTTGTTAAAGCTGGTGCAGGCGGAAACGGATGCACCAGCTTTGTTTGTAGTAAGATAGTTAAACGAGGCAAAGCCGACGGCGGATATGGAGGAGACGGTGGAAATGTCATACTCCAAGCATCCAAGAACATGAACACCCTTCTAGATTTTCATTACAATAAACACTTTAAAGCAGAGCGCGGACTTCACGGAAGTTCAAATAATAAGACAGGTAAGGCAGGAAAGGATCTTTTTATCCCTGTGCCTTGCGGAACTATTATAAAAGATATTGAGACAGGTCTTTTTTTAAGGGATCTTGTAGAAGATGGTCAAACTCTTATAATTGCAAAAGGCGGAAAAGGCGGGAAAGGCAACTCAAAAGGAAGAGATGCTTTACCAGGCGGAACTCCTGAAGAAAGGGAGATCTCTCTTGAATTAAAACTAATTGCTGATATAGGTATAATAGGATATCCAAATGCCGGTAAATCAACATTTATTTCCTCAGTTTCACGTGCAAAATCTAAAGCTGCAAGTTATCCTTTTACAACAAAAGTCCCAATATTGGGAATCGTTAAACATTTTGATAGTATTTTGACATTCGCTGATATGCCGGGTTTAATTGATGGGGCTCATAGCGGAAAAGGATTGGGAGATCGTTTTCTTAAACACATTGAAAGAACAAAAATGCTTCTGCATATGGTTGATATAAGTATGGTTGAACGAAAAGATCCTTATCAGGATCTTTTGAACATTGATCGTGAGTTAGAGTTATATGGGCATGAAATCTCTTCTAAACCAAAAATAATTGTGTTTAATAAGGTTGATACTCTTCAAGATAGGAGTATAATAAAAAAAATAGAAAAAAAACTCGGACAAAAAGTCTTTGTTATATCATCAGTGACAAAAGAAGGAATAAAAGAGTTGTTGGATGCGATCTTTGAGATGGCTGTTTAGCGAATACTTAGCCATCAGTTATTAGCTTTCAGCGATCAGCTACTAGCTTTTTAGCAAATGAACGTTCTGGAATAAGTTTTTATCTAACCTAATTTAGGATGTTCCACAAGCTGACAGCTGAAAGCTAATGGCTAAGTTTATTATAAAGGACAACAAGATGAAAAAAAGAATAGTCATAAAAATAGGGACAAAAGTCATAACAGATAATAATGGCAGTATAGATACCAAGGTAGTTGGCTCTATAGTTAGCCAGGTCTCTGAAATGGTTCAAAAGGGTATGGATGTACTGATCGTTTCATCAGGAGCCATTGGGGCAGGTATGGGGCTTTTGGGCATGACCAAACGTTCTAAAAATATCGCATGGCTGCAGTCAATGGCATCCATTGGACAAGTCCAATTAATGGATATTTACAATAGATTTTTTAAAAAGTACAATTATCATACTGGACAGATCCTTCTTACTCAGGAAGATTTTGATAACAGACAAAGGTATTTGAATATTAAATATACGATCAATACTTTGCTTGAACATCGTGTTATACCTATAATTAACGAAAATGATACTATCTCAACGGAAGAAATAAAATGTGGTGATAATGATAGGCTATCAGCTCTTGTTGCTGATCTTATTGGCGCGGATATGCTGATCATTTTAACAGCTGTTGATGGGTTATTGGATGAGTGTGGGAGGCTAGTTGAGAATGTCAACGTGATCAATAAAAAAACACGAAGTCTGATCAAAACTGAAAAGACAGATTGCGGTACAGGTGGTATGATAACAAAGATAGATGCCGCTGATTTTGCAACAAAAGCAGGTATTAAGTGCTATTTTGCAAACGGGAAAAAAGATGGTAAAATATTAAAGATCATTAATAAACAAAAAGGAGACTATACTTTTTTTGAAGCCCAGCAGAAGAATGTCAAAGCAAAAAAAGATGGATCGGTTTTGGTTCAAAGGTTAAAGGTAAGATCATTCTAGATAAAGGAGCAGTGCAGGCAATTTCAAAGAACAATAAAAGTTTGTTATCAGCAGGTATCAAAGATGCAAATGGAACTTTTAAAGCAGGGGATATTGTAAGTATTGTAACTGAGAACGGTCAAGAAATAGCAAGAGGTATAACTAATTATTCTTTTATAGAAACTAATAAAATAAAAGGAGTTAAAACCTGTGATATTGATAAAGTATTGGGATACAAAGGCCACGACGAGGTAGTCCATAGGGATAATTTGGTTGTTATGACTTGATAGGGGTTTTTGAGTCATGTGTCTATGTGTCAAGAGTCTGCTGTGGAAGACTAGACAACTTTTATAAAAAGTGTAAGAGGACAGCGGAAAAGAAAGATGAAAGGTTGAAAGACACATTACCCATGACACAATACTCATTGACGCAATGTTGGAGGAAGATATGGATAGTATGAAAAAAGAATTATATGAGACTGTAAAAAAAGTCAAGGATGCTTCTTGTAAAATGGTATTGCTAGATACGCATATTAAAAATACTATTTTGTTGGCAATGTCCAAAGCACTTGTCAAAAATACAGTACTTATACTTAAAGCTAATAAAAAGGATGTAGCTCTCTCCATGAAAAAAGGCCGTACACCTGCTATTATTGACAGACTTATGTTAAATGAAAAAAGAATAAAGGATATGGCTAAATGCCTAAAAGAAATAGCTTTGCTTAAAGATCCTGTTGGTATAATCGAGCAATCTTCTACGACAGAGAATGGTCTTTTTATAGGTAAAATGAAAGTTCCTATAGGTGTTGTAGGTATCATATACGAGGCAAGACCAAATGTAACGAGTGATTGTGTAGGCTTATGTATTAAAAGCGGAAATGCCATAGTTCTTCGAGGCGGCAGTGAGTCAATAAATTCAAACATCGCTATTTTTGATATTCTTAATGATGCCGGGTTAAAAGCAGGGCTTCCAAAAGATTCAATATATCTTTTAACAAACACTGATAGAAAAGCTGTAGATATCATTCTTTCAATGACAGGGCTTATAGATGTTATCATCCCAAGAGGGGGTGAAAGCCTCATTAAGGAAGTTGTTAAGAAAGCTAAAGTTCCTGTAATAAAACATTATAAAGGTGTTTGTCATGTATATGTAGATGAGGATGCAGATCTTAATATGGCAAATAACATTGTATTCAATGCAAAAGTTCAAAGACCTGGAGTTTGTAATGCAATGGAGACCTTATTGGTACATGAACATGTTGCTGCACGATTTTTGCCTGGAATAGTTAAATTATTAAAGGATGCAGGTGTTGAAATTCGAGGAGATAAAGTAACTAAACGTATTGCAAAAGGTGTTGTTGCTGCCAAAGAATCTGATTGGCCAAAAGAATATCTTGATCTTATTCTTTCAGTCAGGGTAGTTAAGGATATTGAACAAGCTATAGAACATATTAAAAAATACGGATCCAATCATTCCGATGCTATCGTAACAGATAACTATGAGAACGGATTGAGATTTATCAAAGAAGTTGATTCAGCGTGTGTATATATAAATGCGTCAACAAGGTTTACTGACGGAAATCAGTTTGGTAAAGGCGCAGAAATGGGGATATCAACTGATAAATTACATGCGCGCGGACCTATGGGCGTTGAAGAGTTAACAACCTACAAGTATGTTATTTTCGGTAATGGGCAAGTTAGAGTATAAATAGCATTTTAAGTAAAAAGGTAAAAGGAAAAAGAAAACAGCAAATCGCATATCGCAAATAGCATATCGTAGCTGCAGGTTCCAAAAGTGGTTTTTTCGATTAGCGCTTTGCGCTTCGCGATATGCTAATAGAAGACTCCTCAATGAAAACAGATTTTTTACTTTTGCCTTTTTACTTTTTTAGCATACAAAAGGAGAAAATGAGAATCGGAATACTTGGCGGAACCTTTAATCCTGTACATAAAGCACATCTTAAGATAGCTCAAACTGCATTGAAAAAAATATGCCTTGATAAAGTTCTTTTTGTACCTGCATATAAACCACCACATAAAGCTATTGAAGGTAAAACTCCTACAAAGGATAGGGTTTCCATGTTACGGCTTGCCTTAAAAGGATATAAAAAGTTTTCAGTTTGTCTTTTTGAGATAAATAAAAAGGGCACGTCCTACACAATAGATACTTTGAAGCATTTGAAAAAAAGATATCCAAAAAACACTGAACTGTTCTTTCTATTTGGTTCAGACCAAAAAGAAAGATTTCATACATGGAAAGATCATAAGAAACTTTTAAAGCTTGCAACCTTTGTAGCTTTTAAAAGGCCATGTTCTAATAAGAAGAAAAATGAAGAGTTTGTTCAAAACATTTCTTTTAAACCAATGGACATTTCATCAAAAGAAGTAAGGAAATTGATCCACAAAAAGAAAAGCACATCAAAACAAGTTCCAAAGACAGTAATAAACTACATATCACAAAAACAGCTTTATTAAGCGTTTATCAGTTTCTACATTATATTGTGAAAAAAATTATTAAAATATTGTATAGGTGTGTGTAGTATATGATATAATATATCAAAAGACTAATTGCCAGAAGAGCGAATGGCAGATAGACAAGAAGTCATTTAGACTGTATTTTCGGTTTCACTTAGGATGACTTCATGTAAATACCGTAATCAAGACTAATGATAAACAAAATCAAGGAAATTTATATGAAAAAAAAATACGTTAGTCCGAAATTAAAAGCGGTAGAACTGGATTGTAAGCAAGCTATGCTACAGGTGTGTAAGGCTGGGGGTGGATATTTCTGGACTTCACCAATAGGATGGTGCATACAAACAGGTACGAGCATGAGCTGTCCAGTAGGAGGAAAAGCAGGAGGAGGACTGATCGAAAATGAACAGGGAGAATATCAGGGTGTCCCATCATGATAGAACAAGCAGTGAATGAAAGAAAAGGAAGAGGAAGAAAATAGAGTCATTTCAGGTACTTGTTACCTATGGATTAGCTATATTGAAGATACCCATAGCATATTGAGCAAAGCATATTCAGGATAAATTTGAAAAACGGAGTAATCCAGGAAAAACAACTCCTGTTGATACGGTGAGGTGTAAAATTTTTTATATGTGAAGCACGAGTTTAACTCGTGCTTTTTATTTGAGACAGCTTTCTATGCTATATATTTCTTGACATAGAGATAATATGCATATAAACTATATCGCCATATGATAGAGGAAAACCTTGATGAAATAAAGCATAAAATTGAAAGTTCTGCGATAAGATCAGGCAGGACCCTGCAAGATATTATGCTTATTTGTGTTACAAAATATTCTGATGTAGATCAAATTAAGACAATAGTGGATCTAGGGCAAATAAACTTGGGTGAAAACAGGATCAAAGATGCTCTTGAAAAAGTGAAACAGCTTAAAAATGATATTTGCTGGCATATGATAGGGCATTTACAGACTAACAAGGCCAAAGATGCTGTTAGTTTTTCAGAATGGATACATTCGGTTGATTCAGTAAAAATTGCAAATGCAATTGATAAAGAGGCAAAAAAAATAGGTAAAGTCCAGAAAATACTTATTGAAGTGAATGTTGCAAAAGAAGCATCCAAACATGGGTTTTTAGTTGACGATCTTGCAAGATCATTTGATGAAATTGTGAAATTGAAAAATATAGAGATCAAGGGGTTTATGACAATTGCACCTGTTTGTTCTCCTGAACAAACTAGACCTTTTTTTAAAGAGTTACGACAGTTAAAAGAAAAATTTTCAGTAGAACATCTTTCAATGGGAATGAGCCAGGATTATGAAGTAGCTATAGAAGAAGGTGCTACGATGGTTCGGGTTGGGAGTGCGATATTCAGGTAATAGTAATTTTGTGTCAGTGTCTGTGTCTGTGTCAGAGACATGGATTTAAAGATAAAACTGATTTAGGACGTTCAGACACGGACACAGACACAATATGATTTTAAGGAGAATGATGAAGAACATGAAAATAGGGTTTATCGGTTGCGGGAATATGGGGCAAGCTATATTAAAAGGAATGATAGACAAAAAACTTGTTTCTTCCAAAAATATTTTTGTTTGTGATAAAGATAAAAAGAAAATCTCGAATGTTACTAAAAAGTATAAAGTAAAAGCATTGAAAACAGTAATAGATCTTGTGGAAAAAGTTCAAGTAATTATTTTTGCAATAAAACCTCAAGACAGTGAACTTGTTCTATCAGAGATATCTCCATATATTGATCATAAAAAACTGCTTATTTCAATTATGGCAGGGATAACAACCAAGAAAATAGAAAAACATTTCATAAAAGGGATATCTGTGGCGCGAGTTATGCCGAATATGGCTGCTTTTGTCGGACAATCAGTTTCATCAATAGCATACAATAATTATGTTTCAGCAAAGCATAAAAAAATAGTAAAAAAGATATTTTCGGCTGTAGGAGAGATCTATGAAACTATTGAAAAGAAAAAAGATGTTATTACAGCTTTATCAGGAAGTGGCCCTGCATACTTCTTTTACATGATAGAAGCTTTTGTTGATGCAGGTATCAAAAATGGTCTTTCACGAAAGGATGCATTGCTTCTGATTGTTAATACCTTAAAAGGCAGTGCAGAGGTCCTGAAAAATACTGATATGGATCCCTTGGAGCTTAGAAAAATGGTTACTTCCAAAAGAGGAACTACAGAAGCAGCAATAGATGTTTTTAATAGATCTGACCTTAAAAAAATAATCATTGAAGCAGTGACAGCAGCGAAGAAGAGGTCTGAGGAGATTAGTAAATAGTGACTAGTGATTAGTGACTAGTCACTAGAATAAATTGATCTTATTTGGAGTTAATAGGAGATTGTGACGAGAGAGACTAGAAACTAGTGGCTAGAATAAAGTGATCTTAAGATAAATGTGCTATTGACAAATTATCTTTAAATCAATTATTACTAGTTACTGGTCACTAGTAACTAAATATGTGGAGGCGATACAATGTTCGTATTAAGTGAAGTTTTTAAGGCTTTGGCTTTTTTAGTTGATAAAGTTTTCAGTATTATTTATTTTTTACTCATAATACGTATAGTTTTATCATGGTTTCAAATATATTCCTATAGTGAGATAATTCAGATCTTATATAAGATAACAGATCCTATATTAAGACCTTTTCGCAGATTGCCTCTAAGGATAGGAATGATAGATCTTTCACCTATGGTGGCTTTTTTGGTCCTTTGGTTTCTCAGGAATGTTATAGTAGGGATACTTTGGCAGCTTGCCCTAAGAACAAGTTAAATAAAAAATGCGAACTATCTCTGTAAAAGTACAACCAAGAGCTTCTGTTGAAAAGGTTCTTGAAACAGGCAATGGAGAATATAAGGTTTACACTTGTAAGCCAGCAGTAGATGGACAAGCGAATAAGGCGGTTATTGAGATCTTATCAAAATATTTAGAGATCAAAAAAAATAGGATACGGATAAAAACAGGGCATAACTCGAAAAATAAGGTTATTGAGATTTACAATGGTTAGTGTGTGTTATCTGTAATCTGTTATATGTGAAGGATGCTTCTTAATAAAAGTTTAGAAAACTATATTTTGGACGTTCCATTACACATACACAGATAACACATAACAGATAACCTTTGTTAAAAATTGGAGGATGAAAATGGCAAAAATAGGAGTTATAGGTGGAAGTGGTCTATATAATATTGAAGGACTCCAGATCATTGAAGAAAAAGAGATAACAACACCTTTCGGCATGCCTTCATCTTCTATTGTTATAGGAAAACTGGAAGGTAAAGAAATAGCTTTCTTACCTAGACATGGGGTCGGTCATACGATCATGCCTTCGGAAATTAATTATAGAGCAAATATATATGCAATGAAAATGTTGGAAGTGACCAGCCTTTTATCTTTTTCAGCTTGCGGAAGTTTTAAAGAAGAATTAAAACCTAAAGATATAGTTCTAATAGATCAGTTTTTTGACAGAACAAATCAAGCAAGGAAAACAACTTTTTTCGGTGAAGGCATTGTTGCACATATAGCTTTTGCAGAACCTATTTGTCCGTATCTGAGAATGCTTGTATATGGTACTGCTAAACAGGAAAATCTAATAGTTCATGATAAGGGTATCTATTTGAATATGGAAGGTCCTGCTTTTTCTACACGTGCAGAATCTCTTGTCTATAAAAGTTGGGGAATGGATGTTATTGGTATGACCAATATGGCTGAAGCAAGACTAGCCAGAGAAGCTGAGATCTGCTATTGCAGTGTATGTTTTGTTACAGATTATGATGCATGGAAAAGTGATGAGCATGTCTCAATTGATAAAATAATTGAAAACTTTTCGAATAATGTTGAAAATGCAAAAAGACTTTTAAAGGCAGTTGTCCCAAAGATAACAGATGTATCAGGTTGCACTTGTCGTGAAGCTCTTAAAAATGCTATTATTACCAATAAGGACAATATGTCGTCTAAAGCAAAAACACGAATTGGGTATATACTGAAGAAATATGAAGATAAGTTAATATAACACTTGATCTTCAAGTAGCCCTTTGCTATCAGCCATTAGCCTTTAGCTTTTGGAAGGGTCTAAATATAGTTTATATGTGTCTAAGTCTAATTTTTATTTAGTTTTCCACAGATAACTCATGACGCACAGACACAGTACACAAAAACACCTATAAGGAGTGAATATGAATTATAAAGATACGTTAAATTTACCTAAAACTGATTTTTCTATGAAAGCGGATCTTCCTAATAAAGAACCGATTATGCTCAAAAGTTGGCAGGAATGTGATATTTATAATAAGATCAAAGCAAAACAAAAAGGTAAACCTAAATACATATTACATGATGGGCCTCCTTATGCCAATGGACATATTCATATGGGACATGTCCTTAATAAACTGCTCAAAGATATTGTATTGAAATATAAAACAATTAAAGGGTTTGATTGTCCATATGTTCCTGGATGGGATTGCCATGGAATGCCTATTGAACATCAATTGTTAAAAGACCTTGAAATAGAAAAAACACAGATCGATCAAGTTGAATTCAGACGAAAAGCAAGGAATTATGCTTTAAAATTCGTTGATGTACAAAAAAAAGAGTTTCAGAGATTAGGAATATTTGGAGATTGGAACCAGCCTTATCTTACGCTGGATCCAATTTATGAAGCAGAGATACTCAGAAGTTTTGCAGATCTCTCGGAAAAAGGATACATCTATAAAGATCTTAAGCCTGTTAATTGGTGTATAAGCTGTGAGACTGCTCTTGCTGAAGCTGAAGTGGAATATGAACAGCATCAATCACATTCTATATACGTCAAATTTAAAGCAAGTTCATCTGCAGCAGATATTGAAATAGATGATAAAACTTTTTTTGTTATTTGGACAACAACTCCATGGACATTGTTCGCGAACGTTGCGATTGCAGTTCACCCTGATCTTGAATATGCTGTTGTAGAAGTAGAAAAAGAAAAATGGATCATCGCAAGCTCTCTTGTAGAAAATGTTTTTGCAAAAACAGATAAGAAGTTCTCTGTCATAAAAAAGGTTAGAGGTCGTGAACTTGAAAACAGTATTGCACAGCATCCTTTTATTGACCGTGAAAGTAAGGTTGTTTTAGCAAATTATGTTTCTTGTGAAGATGGAACTGGTTGTGTTCATACTGCACCAGGGCATGGACAGGATGATTATCTTACAGGAAAGAAATATGATCTGGAACTCATAATGCCTGTCAAGAACAACGGTTGTTTTGATGATACTTGCGGGAAATTAAGTAATATGAATGTATTTCATTCAAACAAGCATATCATAGAAATGCTAAAACAGAAATCAGCTCTTGTTTTTGATGAAACTATTGAGCATTCGTATCCCCATTGCTGGAGATGTAAACAGCCTATTATTTTCAGAGCAACTGAACAATGGTTTTTAAATGTGGATCATAATGATCTAAGGAACTCCTTACTTAAAGTGATAAAGAAAGATGTTTCATGGCATCCTCAAATGGGGCAGTCAAGAATAACTGCAATGGTTGAAAATCGACCGGACTGGTGTCTTTCAAGACAAAGATTTTGGGGTGTTCCTATACCGGTGTTTTTTTGTAAAGATTGCGGCAAAAGGATATTAGATACAGGTATTATTATGTCAATAGCAGATGAGGTTGAAAAAGAAGGTGTTGATATATGGTTTAAAAGAACTGCTTCGGAGCTTTTGCCTAAAGGATATAAATGTGAAAATTGCCAAAGTTCAAATATTGATAAAGAACATGATATTTTAGATGTTTGGTTTGAATCAGGGGTAAGCCACCAGTCTGTACTCAAAAGGCGTGATGGATTGTGCTTTCCTGCAGATCTTTATTTGGAAGGGTCTGATCAGCATAGAGGGTGGTTCCAATCTTCAATAATCACCAGTCTTGCTTTAGAAAAAAAAGCACCATTCAAAGATGTTCTCACACATGGGTTTCTTGTTGATGGAGAAGGCAAGAAAATGTCTAAATCTATAGGTAATGTTATATCCCCATTTGATGTAATGAAAAAATATGGGGCTGATATATTAAGATTATGGGTCGCTTCAAGTAATTATTCTGATGATATAAGGATATCAGAAGAGATACTTACAAGAACAGCTGATGCTTACAGAAAGATACGAAATACATTTCGTTTTCTTTTGAGTAATCTCAATGATTTTGATCCTAAAAAGGATCAGATATCTCTTAACGAACTTGATGAGATAGACAGATGGATGCTATCAAAATTAGGTGTTTTAATTAAAGAAGTAGAAAAAGATTATGATAATTTTGTTTTTCACAGAGTATACAGAAAAATATATGGTTTTTGTGTTACGGAAGTATCATCAATATACCTGGATATTTTGAAAGACAGATTGTATACGTATAAAAAAGATGGTAGATATAGAAGGTCAACACAAACAGTACTTTTTAAAGTGCTGGAAAGTTTAGTTAAGATACTTTCCCCTTTACTGCCGTTCACTACTGAAGAGATCTGGAAAAGCACAGATATGTTTGATGCTCACAGTAGTGTTCATTTAAGTCAGTGGCCATCTCTTACTGAAGATATCGATAGTTGGATCGATCACCAGATAAATGAGCAATATGATGTTTTATTGGGATTAAGAGAAGATATCCAAAAAGCTCTTGAACTTAAAAGAGGCGAAGGTGTTATAGGTAGTGGTTTAGAAGCAAAAGTTAAAATAGGGGTAAAGGATAAGCGGGTTAATGATGTGCTGAATCTTAAAAAAAACAGTCTTCCTATGTTTTTTATAGTTTCACAGGTAGAAATACTTGACAAGTGTGGTATTATATCTGACAAGGTTATAGAGGTTCAAAAAGCTGATGGGACAAAATGTGAAAGATGCTGGATCCATAGTGATAGTGTAGGTAGATCAAAAGAACATCCACTCTTATGCGAAAAATGCGTTACCAATTTGTAACACTTTAAGAATGATCCCTAAAACAGGGGGCATTCCATTGCAAAAAAGGAGAATAATAATGCCAAAGGCAAAAGTCCTGACAAAAAAAGCGAAGATCAAGAACGGAAAAAAAATCACCCAGCAAGCAAAAAAAACAGCAAAAAAAGTAATTAGAAAAAAAGTCAAAAAAACAATGCCAAAGACAAAGAGTGTGACAAAAAAAACAACAAATAAAAAGGTTGCAAAATTGATCCCGCATGTAAAAAAGATCATAAAACAAGGGATGGTCAAGAATAACAAAGTAATAATGTTACCTGAAACAAAATTGACAAAAAAAGAACTGGATCATTTCAAGAGTTTGCTTTTGGAAAGAAAAGAAGAAATGGTCAAAGAGATATTTTCTCTTAAAACAAGTGCATTAAATGCATCGAACAAAGATTCTATAGGAGATCTGTCAGGATTACCTTTACATCAGGCAGATATAGCCAGTGATGTTTATGAAACAGATTTTTTGCTGCGTCTTGCATCTGATGAAAGAGAAAGACTTTATGCAATAGATGATGCGATCAAAAGGATAGAAGATAAAACATACGGGCAATGTATAGAATGTGAATGTATGATACCTAAAAATCGTCTTGAAGCTTTTCCTCAAGCACAAAAATGCATTAAATGTAAACAGGCTTCAGAGCAGTTGTAAATATAAAAATTTTTACACGAAAGACCTATAATTGACAGTATTTCTTGCCGTATTAATTATAGTATTTGATCAAGCTTCAAAATGGTTAGTTTGCAGCTTGGTCAATTACTTGCCTTTTAAACTTTTAAATGGTTTTTTATTTATTGACCTTATTTATAATACCGGAGGTGCTTTTGGTATTTTAAAAGGTGAAAGGGCCATTTTTATCAGTGTTTCAGTTATAGCAATTATCTATATTTGGTGGCTACTGTGGGAAGATAAAAAACGCAGTATTTTTCTTTTTCCATCTCGTATTGGATTGGTAATGGTCATGGCAGGAGCAATAAGCAATCTTATTGATAGAGTAAGACTGGGATATGTGATAGATTTTATTGATTTCAGGGTTTGGCCTGTCTTTAATTTTGCTGATATTTGTATTACGACAGGGGTTTTTGTAATATTTATTTCATATGTGCTAAGGCGAAAATGAGCTGCGAGCCACGCGACTCGAGCTTCGAGTTCTAAGAAGCCTTGGATTTCATTTAAGTTAATAGCTCGCTGCGCGTAGCTCGTAGCGCGAGGCTCAAAACAGGAGTCAACATATGCACCCGATAATTTTCAGCATAGGGTCAGTTAACATTTATTCATATGGAGTGATGTTAGCACTGGCTTTTGTTGTTGTTGCATTTTGTATATATAAAAGATCTCCTTCCTTTGGGCTTGATAAGAATATAATGTTAGATCTGCTTTTTGGAATTTTGATCTTTGGGTTGATCGGGGCCAGAATACTGCATGTTTTTTTAGATAAAGAATATTACATGAAATATCCTTTGGAAATATTAAAGGTCTACAATGGGGGATTATCTGTTCAAGGAGGGATGTTTGCAGGGTTGGTCTTTGCTTTATTTTTTCTCAGGAAGAAAAAAATAGATATTTTCAAAGCAGGAGATCTGTTCGTGCCTTTTATTGCTCTAGGTCAATCGATCGGGCGTATAGGCTGTTTTTTGAACGGATGTTGTTATGGAGCTGTTACCAGCAGTTGTTTTGGTGTTATTTTTTCATCTCAGGAGATACCCCGACATCCAACACAGCTTTATGCGGCATTAGCCTTGTTTTTTGTTTTCATCATTTTGTTGATATTTCAGCAAAAAAAAATATTTTATTCTGATCTGCTATATATTTATATAATGCTGTATTCTTTTCAAAGGATCATTGTTGATTTTTTTAGAGTAGATATTAGTATGCTTAAGTTTGGAATGAGCGTAGGACAATTGATCTCTATTGTTTTTTTTATTATCGCCTTTGGAGGATTGTTGTGGAAGAACAAACAAAACAAAAATACGAATTAGATGTTGATATAGAGCATGTTGGGCAAAGGTTGGATTTTTTTATTACAGATGCTCTTAACGGACATTTTTCACGAACTTATGTAAAGAAGATCATAGAGTCTGGAGATGTTACTGTTAATGATGTTTTTCAAAAACCACGCTATATTGTCAGTTTTGGTGATCATGTGAAGGCTCAAGTGCCGGATCTGGTGCCAATGGCAGCAGATCCTGAAAACATTCCTTTAGATATTGTCTTTGAAGATGATCAAATAATAGTTGTCAATAAACCGGTAGGGCTTGTTGTTCATCCTGCTCCAGGACATTACTCTGGGACATTAGTAAATGCATTATTGTATCATTGTAATGAGCTTTCTACAACAGGAGGGGTTCTGCGTCCAGGGATAGTCCATCGTTTGGATAGGGATACTTCAGGGCTCATCGTTGCTGTTAAAACAGATAGTGCACATAGATGTCTTGCAGAACAATTCAAGAATAAAACTGCTGGGAGAAAGTATATTGCGCTAGTAAAAGGAGTAGTTCAATTTGATAATGGGATCATTAATGAGCCTATTGGCAGACATCATGTTGAAAGGAAAAAAATGGCTGTTTCTGTTGAAGGAAAAGAGGCTATAACACATTATAAGGTCATAAAAAGATTTGAGGATTTTACTGAACTTGAAGTTTCTCTTGAAACTGGAAGAACACATCAAATAAGAGTGCATTTAGCATATATAGGATATCCAATATTAGGGGATAAAGTATATGGCTCATCAAAAGGTTTGAATAGACCGGCTTTACATGCTAAAATGTTAAGAGTGGTTCATCCTGTAACCAAAGTTCCAATGGATTTTGAAGTGCCGCTTGCAAAAGATATGAAGGATCTAATTAATAAGGGGATATTATGAGTGAAGGAAAAGTCCAAAGCATGTCAATATTACCAATTGATAAATTGTTAGGAGAAATAGAAGTTCCGGGAGATAAGTCTGTTTCACATAGGGCAGTTATGCTGGGATCTTTAAACAAGGGGCAGACTCATATTAAAGGTTTTCTTTATGCACAAGATACTTTATGTACGATAAATGCTTTTGAAAATATGGGAGTGGAAATTTTACTTAAAGATAAGGATGTTATTATTAACGGAAAAGGATTGCATGGTCTTCAAAAACCACAAAGAACTTTATTTTTGGGTAATTCCGGTACTACGATCAGGCTTATTTCAGGTATATTAGCAGGACAACTTTTTGAAACGGTGCTTACAGGTGATGAATATTTGGTTAAACGTCCCATGAAGAGGATAATAGAACCTTTGAAACTAATGGGTGCGGATATTTCTTCCATAGATGATAATGGGTGTGCACCGCTAAAGATCCAAGGAAAAGAACTTAACGCAATAGAATATGAAACAAAAATTGCAAGTGCACAGGTCAAGTCTTGTATCCTTTTAGCAGGTTTATATGCAAAAGGAGATACTGTTGTTATTGAACCAGAACAGTCAAGAGATCATACTGAAAGGATGTTAGGATTTTTTGGTATTCCTGTAGAAAAGGAAGGTCTGCAATATACGATAAAAGGAGTAGAAGAGATCTTAGCTAAAGATAAAGAGATCCAAATTCCAGGAGATATTTCAAGTGCAGCTTTTTTTATGACAGCCGGGATAATTACAAAAAATTCAGAAATATTAATAAAAAAAGTTGGATTGAATCCTACAAGAAGTGGTATTTTCAGTGTTCTCAAAAGAATGGGTGCTCAATTGGAATTCACCAATTACGAAGAACAATATGAACCTATCTGTGATATTCATGTTAAAAGTTCAGCACTTAAAGCTGTTACAATTGAACATAAAGAAGTTCCTAACATAATAGATGAAATACCAATATTATGTGTTGCAGCAGCAAAAGCTGATGGTGTGACTTGTATAAAAGGTGTACAGGAACTTAGAGTTAAGGAAACAGACAGGATTGAATCTATGATAAAGAATCTTTCCTTAGCAGGAGTGAAGATCTGGAGTGAAGCAGACGATCTTTTTATAGAAGGTTCAGAAGAGCCTTTTAGGGGTGCAAGTTTTAATAGTTTTGGAGATCATAGAACTGCGATGTCAATGGTTATAGCCTCTTTAGTAGCTGATGACCAGTGCGAAATACACGACATTGAGTGTATTAATACATCTTTTCCAAGTTTTTTCGAGACATTATCGAGTTTGAAGAGCAGTTCTTAGGCGTTAGACGTTAGTCCTTTTACCACTAACTAACTCTATATAACTTTACGGTTAACGGTTCACGTCTAACGATTAACGATTTGCGAAATAATATTTGACATTCTAAAGTAATAATGATATTATTACACAAATATAAAACACGAAATAAACGAACAAAATATAATATGAATTTAAAAACTATATATAAATACATAACAAAAGCAACAAATGATGTACTTGGTCTTTTTTCAAATGATATTGGAATAGACCTTGGTACATCGTCTACAATAGTTTATATAAAAAATCAAGGGATAGTTCTATGTGAACCTTCTGTTGTAGCAATACATGAAGGAACTTCTCAAGTACTTGCAGTAGGTGAAGAAGCAAAACGCATGCTTGGAAGAACACCTGGCAGTATAAGAGCAATAAGACCGATGAAAAATGGGGTTATTGCAGATTTTGATATTACAGAAGCAATGCTAAGATATTTTATTAAAAAAGTACAAAGTTCGCGAAGATTGGTAAGGCCAAGAATTGTTATTGCTATACCATCAGGCATAACAGAAGTTGAAAAACGTGCAGTTAAAGATTCTGCAATGCATGCAGGTGCACGCGAAGTTTACATGATTGAAGAACCTGTTGCAGCTGCAATAGGTGTAGGCCTTCCTATACACGAACCATCTGCAAATATGATAATTGATATTGGCGGTGGAACAACGGAAATAGCTGTTATATCTTTAGCAGGGATAGTCTATGCAAGGTCACTACGAACTGCAGGAGATAATATGGATACAGCTATCATAAATTATCTTAAAAAAACATATAATCTTGCTATAGGCGAAAGAACAGCCGAAGAAGTTAAAATGCGTATAGGTTCAGCTTATCCGCTTAGTGAGGAAATGACTATGGAAGTCAGAGGCCGAGATATTGTCGCAGGACTTCCTAAGATGATAACTGTATCAAGTGAGGAAATCAGAGAATCTCTTGCAGAGCCTATTGCACAGATCATTGAAGAGGTGAGGGTTGCTCTTGAAAGAACACCTCCTGAACTTTCAGCTGACCTTATTGAAAAAGGACTTATGCTTGCAGGTGGAGGAGCATTGCTAAGAGGATTGGATAGATTGATATCAGAAGAAACTGGTTTGCCTGTTCATGTGGCAGATGATCCTCTAACAGCAGTTGCTTTAGGCACAGGTAAAAGTCTTTCAGAAATAAAGTATCTCAAAAGAGTTTTTGTTCAAACTAAAATTCAAAAATAGCGTTTTAAAACGTGATAATCTACAGAAAAAGAACATTCCTATTATTAATATTACTTCTGATCCTACTGATTGTTAAACCAATTATATTTACCAAAATAAAACAGGTCTCTTTTGAAGTTTTAATGCTGCCTATCAAAGGAGGGAAAGCTATATCAGAGTTCTTTCATTCTCATAATGGATATATTCGTGAGAACTTCATGCTCAAAGAAGAAGTTGCAGCGCTTAGTTTGGAAATAGAACGAATGGAGGAAACAATTGATGAAAATAAAAGGCTTAAAAAGATAATAGATCTTAAAGAGCAATTGTCATATAAAGTTGTTGGATCTAAAGTGATCGGTCGAGTACCTCAAACTTGGAACAATTTAGTCATAATAGACAAAGGTGAAAAGCAGGGTATCAAACGAAAAAGTTTAGTTACTACAGAAAAAGGACTCATAGGAACTGTTATCGATGTTTTTCCGACAACAAGTAAAGTCATGCTTGTCAGCGATCCATCATCAAAAATAGGTGTTGTGCTTGAAAAAACGAGACAAAATGGTGTCTTAGTTGGAGCTACTACAGAATGTAAAGTGATATATTTATCGATAGATAGTGATATTATATATGGAGAAAAAGTTTTTACTTCGGGTTTGGGAGGGATTTTCCCTGAAGGGATATTGGTTGGAACCATTAAGCAAGTTAAAAAAGATCCAGTAGGACTTTTTAAATATGCCATCGTCGAACTCGAACAGGATCTAAACACATTAGAAGTTGTTCTTTGTATCGAGTGACAAAAGACCGAGTGTGTGAAAACGATCTTTGTAGGGGCGACTCGTGAGGCGCCCTGTAAAAAGCAAAAAGGAATGCTAGACGCTAGCTATTAGATTTTAGCTGTTAGCCTGTGGGAGGTCCTGAACTAGGTTATTGTAGGGGCGTATTGCAACCTGCTTGCCGGCAGGCAGGCACGCCCCTACTAAGAAAAGAAGATTCCACAATGATAACAGATTTTTTATCCGACAAAATTTTGCAAAATTTTGGAGAGATCTCGCGATCAAAGAAAATAGGCGGACTTTTTACTTTTACCTTTTTCCTTTAAGTATTTAACATCGTTATGGGAGATACGGTATGTATAGAAGAAATCAGATATGGCTATATATCAGCATAATATTGATCGGGTGTTTTGAGCTCCTTTTTAAACAGAGATTTTCTATTGCCGGAGTTTTCCCTGATCTGATGATGATATTCGTTGTTTTTTTTGGATTATTTTACGGCCCTAAACAGGGATTACAAACAGGCTTATTTGCTGGATTTATTATTGATCTTTTAGGGGAACATTTTTTAGGAATAAATATTTTTTATTATATGTCCGCAGGTGTGGTTTGCGGTTTTTTAGGAGACAAGATCTATAAGGAAAGTCCTTTTACGCAGATCATAAGTGTATTCTTTTTAACAATGCTGATCTCAAAAATGAATATCCCGCACTGTTTATATACAGCGTTAATATCTCCATTTGTTTTCTTTATCCTTGAACAAATATTCTTTCAAAGAGAAGAAGTTTTTTGAACCATAGGTAAAATATGCGTATAAAAGTATTGTTAGGAATAATTGTTTCATGTTTTATTTTTCTTTTTGCAGGACTTTTTTATGTCCAAATAATCAAAGGGGCGGATTATAAGTATAAATCCGAAAATAACAGAATGATACTTTTGCCTATAGAGGCACCTCGAGGAAAGATCTTTGACAGGAATGGAAGAATAATAGTTGATAACAGAATATCGTTTGATGTTTCGGTTGTTTATAAGAATGCCAAGGATTCAGCAGCCATGATAAACTTTTTATCAGATAAACTTGAAGTCAGCAAGCAATTCCTTAGGGAAAAAATGGATGAGGCTAAGTGGCAGCCTTATGTCCCGACATTGCTTTTGGATGATATTGGTAAGGATAAAGCAGTTTTTTTAGAGGAAAATTCATTGGATTATCCTGGACTGGTAATTTCGACCCGACCACGAAGATTTTATCCGTATCATAAATATGGTGCATCAGTTATTGGTTATTTAGGGAAGATAAATAAAGATGAACTGAGCAGATATAAGCATTATGGCTATACCATACGTGATTATATCGGTAGATCCGGAATAGAAAGAGAATATGATGACTATCTTAGAGGCCATCAAGGGGGGATGCAGGTTGAAACAGATTCTGTCGGCAGACGAAAAAAAACAGTCAGTATTAAACAGGCTATAAAAGGGAAGGATATATACTTAACGATCGATATTGAACTCGAAAAATATTGCGACAGACTTCTTGGTCAGAGAAATGGCTGTATTATTGTAATGGCACCTGATACAGGTCAAATATATGCACTTGTTTCAAAACCAAGTTATGATCCTAATATTTTTGTGACCAATCAAGAAAAAGCAGAGGTTGTAAATGTATTAACAAATGCTAATGGGGATTATCCGCTTTTAAATAGAGCCATATCCTGTGCATATCCTCCTGGATCGGTCTTTAAAATCGTCGTATCTTTGGCAGCTTTAGAAACAATGAAAATAACGGATAAAACATATTTCAATTGTAGCGGCAGTTTTTCTTTGGGCAAGGCAAGTTTTAAATGCTGGAAAAAAACAGGACATGGTTCGCAAAATATAGTAGAAGCATTAACGCATTCCTGTAATGTGTTTTTTTACCAAGCAGGGGTCAAGATCGGGGTTGAGTCTATTGTTCATTTTGCAGAAGAGCTAGGTTTCGGGAAGAAAACAGGGATAGATATTCCTGGTGAGATCAAAGGGAATTTGCCAAGTCCATCTTGGAAAAGAAAAAACATTAAGGAACCATGGTATTTGGGAGATACTGTTAATCTCTCAATTGGGCAGGGTTTTTTGTTAGTAACACCGATCCAGCTTTTGCGTATGGTTGCGTGTGTAGGTAATAATGGGAAAATGGTCACCCCATACTTGGTTGAAAAGATAGAAGAGGTTCCTGTTTTCAATATCGAACAACAACAGTTAAAAGTAGATGAGAAAAATATAAAAGTAATAAAAGATGGTTTGAAAAGAGTGGTCAATGATCAAAACGGGACAGGAATGATGGCAAAAGTTGAACAAGTTGTTGTTTCAGGAAAGACTGGCACTGCACAGAATCAAACAAATGTTGATCATGGATGGTTCAGTGGTTTTGCGCCAGAAAAATATCCTAAAGTGGCAGTTATTGTTTTTGTAGAATATGGCGGTAAAGGTGGGTATGAAGCCAGTAAAATAGCCCAACTGGTTTTTGAGGAATGTATTAAAGTTGGGTTGTTGAAGGGTACAGGGAATGTGGAGAGTCAATAGGAACCAGAAGCCAGATAACTCTGTATCCGGTTTATCTTTAAATCAATTAATACTGGTCACTAGTCACTAGTCACTAATCACTAGTCACTAGTTACAATATCCTATAAGGTGATAAAATGAGAAGACAATTTAAAAATTTTGATATGGTCATTGTTATATGTATTTGTGTTATTTTTATTATAGGGCTTCTTTTCCTTTATAGTGCTTCTAAAAGTCTAGAAGAAAATGTTTATGAAAAGAGAATGATAAAACAAATACTTTCAATGCTTATAGGTGTTTTTGCAGGAACTATAGTTTTCAGTATTGATTATAGAAAACTCTTGGATCTTTCCTATCTTTTTTATTGGTTAATGAACTTTTTGCTGTTTTTTGTTTTGGTTCTAGGAGCTATTCGTTTAGGTGCTCAAAGGTGGATATCTATTGGTGGTATAGCCTTTCAACCTTCAGAATTTGCAAAAATAATTTTCATACTCGCAATTGCTTCTTTTTTAGGCAGACGCAAAGAAAGTATAGAAAATAAGCGGAATATCATTAAGCCGCTTTTCCTTTTAGGAGTTCCGTTTTTTCTTATTGCTGCTCAACCGGATCTTGGTACAGCACTTGTCTTGATACCTGTTTTTTTTGCAATGCTCTTTATTTCAGGAATTAATGTTAAGGTGTTATTAGGTTTCATTGGAGCGGGGGTGATGACAACTCCATTTTTGTGGCATTTTTTAAAGGAATATCAGAGGAAGAGAATATTGGTTTTTTTAAATCCTAATATTGATCCATTAGGTGCAGGTTATACAATAATACAATCTAAAGTTGCTATTGGTTCAGGACAGCTTTTTGGTAAAGGATGGTTATCAGGCA
Organism: Candidatus Omnitrophota bacterium; assembly: GCA_028702395.1. Classification (GTDB taxonomy): domain Bacteria; phylum Omnitrophota; class Gorgyraeia; order JABMRN01; family JABMRN01; genus JAQVOV01. The sequence goes on along the minus strand of JAQVOV010000004.1, from coordinate 4,385 downwards.
CACAGAATCAACTTAACTTTCTTCCTGAAAGACATACGGATTTTATTTTTTCTGTTGTAGGAGAGGAATGGGGATTTGTTGGTTGTTCAATAGTGTTACTTTTATATTTCATAATTATTTACAGAGGAATTATCATAATGAGGGAGACAAAGGATCTTTATGGAAAACTTATTGCTTGCGGAGTAGTTTCTCTTTTGTCTTTTCAGATTTTTATAAATATTGGAATGACCATTGGGCTTTTACCTGTTGTAGGGTTGACATTACCTTTTATTAGCTATGGTGGATCTAGTCTTATCTCAAGTATAATGGCTGTTGCTCTTCTGCTTAATGTGGGGTATAGAAAGCCTTATTTTTAGTTGATAGGGTTTGGTGACTAGTGACTAGGGCAAGTTAAAAAGGCTTGGTGATTAGAACGGTTAATAGGGCTTAGAGACTAGTGATTAGGGTGTGTAGGTGGAGATTGTAAGAAAAACGCAAAATAGTTTGACTGGTTGTACTAGTTTAACTGGTTGGTAGAATAGTCTAAATATGGCCAAGAAAAAAACTAAAGACCGATATCCGTGATCAAGTAATATAGTATAAATTTATATTTATTTTTATGCATTTAATGATATAATATTATTCTAGGGGGGATAAATGAAGAAAAGGATCAAGAACTTTTCCTTGAGTCAATATAGTATAAGAAATAAGTTGATGGTATCATATTGCTTAACCTCTATTATTCCTATGCTGGTATTTGTTTATCTTATATTTCTTTTGTATAATTCTCAAATTCAATGGAATTACCTTTCAATACTCGTTCTTATTACTATATTGTTATCATGGCTCGGATTTCTGCTTGCAAAAGGATTTTCAGATGAACTTATTGATATGTCCATACAAGCAAGACTTATAATAGATGGTGATCTGAACAATTCTCTTCATTCAAAAACCAATGATGAACTTTCAGATATAGCTAAATCAATTAATTATTTTGCAAAAAGGCTCAGAGATGATATTTCCCAGATAAAGGATTATAGACAGCGTACTTCTGAAATAAACGAGGATATACAGCAGAAAATGAAAATGTTGGGAGGATTGCTTGATATTATAGATAAACTGTCTGAACGTGTGACCCCTGAGAAGATACAAAAAATAATACTTGAAAAGATCGAAAGTTTTTATGATTCAGGTATCGCAGCTATATTTGCCAGAGAAAAAGACAAATACATATTTCAAAATGGTTCCTTTGATAAGGTTATGTCCAGGGAGATCAAAATGGATGACCAATTGTTATCTTCGTGTTTTTTGAATGGGAAGATCTTTGTGATCGATAGTACAACAGTAAATCCTTTAGGAAAAAAGGAGATCATAAAAAGGTTTAACATGAACAATGCAATATTCTTACCTGTTATAAGAGATGGTAAAACAGAAAAGATCATGGTTTCAGGAAACAATATCCCTAATTTCTCTTATACAAATGACGATGTCGAGATCTTGAAATTATATGCAAAACAATTGTCCCTGTGCGGATAAATAGCAGGAGGGGTTAATGATTGAAGACATGGAAAAATTACTTACAGAAATGTTCACTAAAGGTGCATCTGATCTGCATATAGGAGGAGGGTCTCCGCTTATGTATAGGATACATTCGGACCTTGTTCCTGTAAATAATAAGGTATTAACGCCGGAAGATTCTAAGAGAATAACATATTCATTTTTAACAAAAGAACAAATAGAGATTTTCGAGCGAGAATGGGAACTTGATTTTTCTTTTGGATTAGGAGATGTGGCAAGATTTAGGGTCAATGTTTTTAAACAGAGATCATCTATAGGAGCAGCTATAAGAATAATCCCGTATGAAAAAATGAGTTTTGAGGAATGCGGTTTGCCGGTCAATGTTATTACAAGTTTGTGCAAAAAACAAAGAGGTCTTGTGCTGGTTACAGGAGCAACTGGAAGCGGAAAATCAACTACACTTGCTTCGATGATCGATTATATAAACAAGAACAGGCCGTGTCATATCGTGACAGTAGAAGATCCTATAGAGTTTGTTCATAGGAACAGTAGGTCTATAGTTGATCAAAGAGAGGTTTATAGTGACACACATTCTTTTGGCAATGCTTTGAAGCATGTTTTAAGACAGGATCCTGATGTTATTCTTATCGGTGAAATGAGAGATCTTGAAACGATTTCAAGCGCTTTGACAATTGCTGAAACAGGGCATCTTGTTTTTGCTACGTTGCATACATCTGATTGTGTGCAAACTATAAATAGAATAGTGGATGTTTTTCCATCGCATCAGCAATCCCAGATAAAATTACAGCTGTCTTTTGTTCTACTGGGAGTTGTTTCTCAACAACTTTTACCAATAGCAGATAAAACAAGCAGAAAACTTGCTACGGAAGTTCTTTTGGCTACGCCTGCTGTTAGGGCTTTAGTAAGAGAAGGAAAAGTCCATCAGCTTTATTCTGTTATGCAGACTTCCCAAAAAGAGGGGATGCAGACTATGAATCAATGTTTGGCTAATCTGTATATAGATGGTTTTGTCAGCTATGAAGATAGTATTCAATATTCCTCTTCTGCTGAGGAGTTTGATAAGATCATAGGGAAAAAGTAATTTAAAGTTATAATTTAGTTGTGTATGTTATGTGTTATCTGTAATCTGTTATCTATAGTGGAACGTTCTAAAAGAGGTTTTTTCACAGACAGATAACAATGTTATAGAGGGAAAAAATGAAAAGACTTGTAAAGAAACCATTAGGGCAGCTGCTGAAAGATAGAGGACTTCTTAAACAGGAAGATCTTGAGAAAGCCCTTGCGCATCAAAGAAAAAAAGGCGGACTTCTTGGGAAAATAATGGTTGAGATGAACCTTATTGATGAAAGTATCATCACGGAAGCTCTGATGATACAATATGGTTATCCATATATGCATATAAAGAATTATTCGTGTGATAAAGAAATAGTGAAGTTGTTGCCTCAAGAGATTTCCAGAGAATACTGTGCTATTGTTATTGATAGAATAGAACAGGTTTTTATATTATGCATTTGTGATCCGCTTAATCAAGAAGCTATTGACACTATAAAGGATAGATTAAAAGGTAAGATAAGAATATTTGTAAGTACAATGTCAGAGATAAATCAGGCGATAGATAAAATTTATAAGGAGTAGAAACCTTTTATGGTCTTTAAAAAAATTTCCTTATCAGGGAAAATAAAAAAAATATTGGTAGATAAAGGGATCGTCTCTGCAAAAGAAATTGATGAGGCTATAAAAAAACATCAACAAGGCCAAGGACATCTTGTTGATGTACTTGTCAATATGGGGTTGATAACAAAAAAAGATTTTATTACAACAATTTGCAGTGCATTGGGTTATGAGGTTATTGATCTGGCTAAGATCGAGATCTCAACAGAAGCTTTATCCAAAATACCAAAGAGTATTGCCAAACAATATGGCGTTATGCCTGTTGAGTTCAAAGAAGGGAAACTAAAAGTTGCGTTGACAGATCCTCTCAACATTTTTCTTTTAGATGATATCAAAACCGTTGCAAAATGTGATATTATCCCTTGTGTTTCAAGTGAAGAAGATATCATGAATGCAGTTGCAGAAAAGTATGAAGGGATATCTCATGAGAGCATTGAGAAAATGGTGGAGGGTATTTCCGAAGAAGATCAAATAGATCTTTTGGATGAAAAAGAAGATGAACCGACAAGTAAGGCAGAACTTCTGAGATTAACACAGGATGCCCCTGTCGTAAGATTGACGAATATGCTCTTAGCTGAAGCGATCAAAATGAGGGCTAGTGATGTTCTTATAGAACCTAGAGAAGGTTCTGTGCGTATCAGATATCGTGTGGATGGGCTTTTAATTGAAGGGAAGAATCCTCCCAAAAGAGTACATAATGCAATTGTTTCACGATTGAAGGTAATGTCAGATCTGAACATTGCAGAAAGAAGATTACCGCAAGATGGCAGATTTAAACTTAAGATCCATAATCGCGAAGTTGATTTCAGGATATCAGTGCTGCCTTCAAATATTGGAGAAAAAGTTGCTTTAAGGGTTTTAGATAAAGCGCAAGTTACTTTAGATATAGATAAGCTGGGCTTTACCGGAAAAGCATTGGAAGATATCAAGAAATGTTCAGAAAAGCCTCATGGAATGATACTTATTTGCGGACCAACGGGTTGTGGGAAAACAACTACAATGTATTCTATTTTAAAAAGCATAGATGATCCCCAGAAAAATCTTATTACTGTTGAGGATCCTGTAGAATATCAGATGTTCGGTATTAATCAGGTTTCTGTAAAACCTGATCTAGGACTTACTTTTGCAGGTTCTTTAAGATCGATCTTAAGGCAAGATCCTGATATTGTAATGATAGGTGAAATTAGGGATTTTGA
>JAQVOV010000052.1 GCA_028702395.1 Candidatus Omnitrophota bacterium | reverse complement strand
TTTCTAAAAACTTTTAAAGATAAGAACTCAATAAGTGTTATGAGTTTGGCTCTTGCAATGATCTTAGCAGGGGTATTTGAAAAATCCGGTCTTGCTATGATAATAGGGGCATATATAATGGGTTTGTCACTCTCAAAAACAGATCTTGCATTTATAATACAGGAAAACTTATCTGTTGTGAGCAGATTTTTAGTTCCAATGTTTTTTTGTGTTATGGGTATGCTTGTTAATGTAAAAGAAATTGCTTCGCCTTCTATTTTTAATTTTGCTGTTGTGTTTTCTTTAGTTGCTGTTTTCAGTAAAATAATAGGATGTAGTATACCTGCATTGTTCCTGAACTTCAATTTAAACGGAGCATTACGCATAGGTGTAGGAATGATACCTAGAGGTGAAGTTGCTCTTATCATGGCTGGGATAGGTTTGTCATTAGGGGTTTTAGAACATGATGCTTTTACAGTAGCAATTATAATGACTTTTTTAACAACACTTATTACTCCTCCTATATTGTCGAAATTACTTGATTCCAAAAAACCTGTGCTAAGAAAACAATTAGAACCGGATAAAGAACATGAACAGATAGTTTATCCAATGCCTAACCCTGAAACTGCAGAGTATCTGCTCTATAAAATAGTAGAAGCTTTTGAAAATGAAGGATTTTATGTTCATGTTATGGAGATACCTGAAAAGCTTTACCAGATAAGAAAGAACAATACTTTCATAACTTTTAAATATACTTTTGAAAAAATGACATTTGATTGTGCCATTACAGATGCGGCGTTCATACATACGCTTTTTTATGAGGTTATAGCAGAATTGGAAAATATGATGAAAAGTTTTGCAGTATTGACGAATAAAAAAGAAGTGGCTAAAAAAATATTTGATAGTAAAGATAATTATAAAAAAAACAAATTCAATATCAAACATTTACTGCACCCCCTTGCCTGCGAATGTAATTTGGCTTCTACTGATAAGGAAGATGTAATTGAAGAACTTGTTAACTTGCTTATCCGTTCGGGGCAATTGGAACAGGGTAAGAAAGGGGAAGTTCTCAGGGAAATTTTTGAAAGGGAGAACAACATGTCTACAGGTATGCAGGATGGCATTGCTTTGCCTCATGCAAAATCATCTGTTGTTAACCGTATAATATGTGCCATTGGAATAAAAAAACAAGGTATAAAATTCAATTCTTTGGATGGTCAGCCTGCTAAAATTTTTGTACTTACCGTAGCACCTAAGAAAAATACAGAGTCTTATCTGCAGTTCATGGCAAATATTTCTAAAGCACTTTCTAATAAGGAAAGTCTGACAGAACTCATTAATTGTAAAACCAACAATAATTTGTATTCTTTTTTTGCCTGATAAGAGCTATTGAATTTATTTTTTGGAGAGGCGGTCTTTGTATATATAATCAAGAATGTCCACTTCCTGATCATCTACTATTGTGATATTTTTGCCTTTTAATGTTTTTGGTCTTTTATTTTCAGATGAAGTTAATTTTGATTGCTGGGACCCTGTCTGTTTTGATATTTCTCTGGACATATGATGTTTTATGACTTGATCTTTAAACCAATCCTGGATCTCTTCAGGAGAAGTGTTCAATACTCCCGGATCTTCAAAACGTTTTGTTGTTCTTTGCATTCCTTCAGGGATCTTATATTTATCTTTTTTTACTGAACCGTCTTTGTTGACTCCGCATACATATGCTTCACCGTCTAAAACCATTACAGAAGTATATACACCCTCATTATTAATGCCCCAAGCACTTGTTTTAGCTTCTGTTACTACGGATGGAGTTAACATCCTGAAAGTATCATCTTTTTCAACATTTTCAAGTAAAGCATATACTTGTCCTTTAAGTAACTGTGCTTTAAAATATCCGTCCATTTTTAATATTACTAAACTATCTTCTTCGATCTTAAGTATATTGTTTGCATCTTTATCAAAAGCAAGAACAGCGGAGGAATCCGGGCCTGTCTTTATCCAGTCTAGAGGATGTACTTTCATTCCCTTTTCGCAAGGCACTCCTACATTGCTTCCGCTGGCAATAAGCTTTACGTTTCCATTTACGCTGTAAATAAAAACTTCCTCAGTTAATTCTTGTGCAAAGGATAATGTACATATAAAAGCGAATAGAATATTAAAGATAAAAATAATTTTTTTCATAAGCATGATTAGTATATACTAAAAAAACTAAATAGTCAAAAAGTTTTGATTAAAATATGTTTTTGGGATATAATCCATAATTAAGGGATCGAATGCAAGATAGTAAATAAACGAGGTATGGGCATGAAAAAAACATTGGTGCTTATGATATTTCTTTTAAGCTTTTGTTCGCTTTTGTTTGCTGAAGATGCTTTCAGATATTTAGTAAAAGCAAATGATTATCATGAAATAAGTGTTAAAAGAGAGAGAAAAATAGAGTTGCCTTCTAGCGGATGGCACGAAGGATTATATATTGATGATGACCAGATATGGGTAAATAATGGAAAAGGGTTTAACACAGATGTTCTTGATATTAGGACGGGTAAACAAACAGGACAAATAATCGTTCCAGGCACTTTTATGGAAGGTATCAGTAAACTGCCCAATGGTAAATATATCTGGAGCGATTGGTATGATAGGGCCTTTTTTTTTGGGGAATTGATTGATAGGGAACTTGTTATAAAAGCGCGTATTTCAGTAGGAGATCTTTTCCCTGCCGGAATAATCGCTGCAGATGATGATATTTTTGTTATTGGATGGGAAAGAGCACTGGATACAAAATATTATCTGTTAAAATTTGATAAAAAAGGGATGTTAATAGAAAAAACAGGTATAAAAGATATTCAGGAGCCTTCACAGCTAGCATGGGATGGGAAATATCTATGGATAAGTAGTTGGAATAGCGAGAAAGTTTATAAAGTTGATATATCAGATTATAGTTTAAAAGGTTTTTTTAAAACAAACATAGATAGGACAACAGGAATAGTATGGGATGGAAATGGTTTTTGGGTCACAGGAACAACAGAAGATATTTATGTTTTTAAGATCTCAAAAAATCCTTTAATGTCTTAAAGGGTTCAAATTCAGATTTTTTTGTTATAGGTTCTGCTATAATATTATCTGTCTTTTTTATAACAGATAGTTTTATTTTAACGCCTTTTATGATCAAGTAAAACTCTTTTTTATAGTTATTTTCAACCTCTATAGATATTTCTTTTCCATCATTGTTAAAAGGTCTTAAAGAATCAAAATCCGTAGATATTTGATCATATTTATTCAATATTAGGTAGTTTTTTCTAATTTCTTTATAAGTATAGGTATATTTTTCATCTAGAAGACCATCGTAATAACATATCATGTTTCCCGGTTTTATTGGGTTTGCGCTTAATACTATTTTAGGTGGGACCTTAACAGCTTCTGATCTTCCCCAGAAATCCTCATCTAAAGTCACAATGAACTTGCCATTTTCCTGTGTGATTATATCTTCGGCATTTATGTTTATACTGAACATTAAACAATATAAGCAAAGTAATATTAAAGTTTTTATGGGGTTTGTCATTTTTTCCTTACTAATATAAATTACTATAGCATAAATTTCAAAATTTTTGTAGAAATAAAAAAAGAAAGGGTATATACTATGACAATCATTATTTCACTTTTATGATGGATTTTCTTGAAAACAGAAAGAGGATAGGAAATGACAAAAATTAAAATAGCTATTGTAGGTATTGGAAACTGTGCAAGTTCATTAATTCAGGGAATAGAATACTATAGAGATAAAGTGCCCCAAGAAGCTATAGGTCTTATGAATTGGGAAATGGGCGGGTATAAACCTTATGATATTGAGGTAGTTAGTGCCTTTGATGTTGATAAAAGAAAAGTAGGAAAAGATGTATCTGAGGCAATTTTCGAAAAACCGAATTGTACAATTGTTTTTTGTAAAAATATCCCTAAAACAGGGACAATAGTTAAAATGGGTCAAATTCTAGATGGTGTTTCTGAACATATGAGCAAATATCCTCAAAATGATACTTTCCTTGTAAGTGATCAAAAAGAATCTACAAAATCGGAAATCGTTAATGAAATAAAACGATCAGGGGCTGAGATATTGGTTAATTATTTGCCTGTAGGCTCAGAAAAAGCTGTAAGATTTTATGCTGAGTGTGCATTAGAAGCAGGTGTGGGTTTCATTAATTGTATGCCTGTTTTTATTGCATCTGATCCTATATGGGCAAAGAAGTTTGAGGATAAAGGGCTTCCTATTATTGGAGATGACATAAAGGCTCAACTCGGAGCAACAATAACACATAGAACTCTTGTAGATCTTTTTAAAAGAAGAGGGGTTAAGCTTGAAAGGACATATCAGCTTAATACAGGAGGTAACACGGATTTTCTTAATATGAAAAATCAGGATAGACTTGCTTCAAAAAAGATCTCAAAAACAGAAGCAGTACAATCATCTCTTGATAAAAGACTGGATGAAGGTAATATTCATGTAGGTCCAAGTGATTATGTTTCATGGCAGGATGATAATAAGGTTTGTTTTATCAGAATGGAAGGAAAACTTTTTGGTGATGTACCTATGAACCTTGAAATGAGACTTTCAGTAGAAGATTCCCCGAATTCTGCAGGTATAGTCATTGATGCAATAAGATGTTGTAAATTAGCACTGAATAGGGGTAAAGGAGGGATACTTTATTCTCCATCAGCATGTTTCATGAAACATCCGCCTAAACAGATAGTTGATCACAAAGCACATAGGTTGACTGAAGAGTTTGTTGAGGGGAAAAGGGAAGATTGATTGTGTCTTGAGTAATGTGTCTGTGTGTCATGAGTCATCTAAGGAATACTAAATTATAAAAGAGGGGTTTAATAGCTCCTCTTTTTTTGTAGGGGCGAAAAAATTTTCGCCCCTACAAATTTTAAAAGCAAAAAGAGAGGGTCAGACCCTTGCATATCGCAAGGGTCTGACCCTCTCTTTATATACGGATCATGATCTAGCTCGGTAAAGATTGAGAACGATCACAGACAGCTGAGGTAAATCCAAGCTGTAAACTGTTTCCATCGCCACCTTTTGGTGTAAGTATGCATTTAGGGCCTTTACCCGCAGCTGTAGAACACCACATCGTAGTGGTATTAAGGGCTTGTAAATAAATACCACCTGCTCTACAAACTTGTAAAAGAGCTTGTTCAGGATCAAGGTAAACTGATGTTATTTTGGGTTGGATGTATTTTTTATTGTTTTTCATTTTTTTTCTTTTTTTGAATAACAAAGGTCAATACTGATAAACGTTTCTGACTTCTATCTTTTAAACAAATATAATTGTAGCATAAGTTACACAGCCATACAAAAGTATTTTTTCAAAAACTTGTACCTTTGGCTATGTACTATGCTCTGTGAGTCTGTGGATGGTCTAAGCAAAGTTGTTAATATAACGGTTTTGGTAGGGGCGTACCAGCCTGCCGGCAGGCAGGTTGCAATACGCCCCTACTACTATGTTTGAAGAAAACGATTAATGAAAGCAAAAAGAGAGGGTTAGCTCGGTAAAGCTTGAAATTCTTCAGCACCAGGAGCAGATAGTCTTGTACCGCCTCCTGCTCCGCCTTTTGGTGTAAAGTTGCATAAAGGGCCTAGTCCCGTGCTTCTTGTTGCACAATATAACTGGGAGGTAATAAGCGTCTTTAAATAAATTCCCCCTACTTTACAAATTTGTAAAAGAGATTGTTCAGGATTAAGTTGAACTGATTTTATTTTAGGTTTTTTATATTCTTTTTTCATAACTTTCATCCAAGGACAAGTTGTCTTAAATTATCAGCGTACTTTTCCTTTTTTTCCTTTAATTCTTACTTTAAGATTATACCTATTTGTCACTAAAGTCAAGTATTTTTAGTGGTCTAAAAAAATACTATTTTTGTTTCATTATAAAGACTATATAATACTCCCTTGTAAATGTCAATTACATTATGAATTTGAGTGGTGTAAAATATTGTGGATACTTTTTTATCTTGCAAAAAAGATCAAATTCGGCATACTTTTTGGTAAATAATTTAAAACGGATGGATCACGGTTCACGATTTTCGAGTTACAGAAAAGACATGCCATATTCTTTGAATAGCCGTGATATTTGAAAGTATAGCAACAATGAACATTGCTTGTATCAAAAACCCAAGCATAGAACCAATGATCAAAATAATAACTCTTGGTGCGCGGGTTAATATTCCGACTTTACAGTCAATATTTAATCCTTCAGCTCTTGCTCTTGTATAGCTTGTAAGTGTAGCACCTATAATTGTTAAATATGTAAAGGTAGTTCCAAAAGTATTGCTTGTTTTTGTGAAAAACAAAAGTATTCCGCCATATATGAAGAGTTCTGAATATCTATCTAATGTTGAATCCCAAAAAGCTCCGAATTTTGTTGTAGAGCCTTGTTTTCGTGCAACTGCACCGTCCATTGTATCAAAAAAACCTGATATAAGGATAGTTATGCCACCAAGAAAAGTTCTTCCATAGAAAAAGAACCAGCCTGCAATTATTCCAAAAATAAAGGTGAATAGGGTTAAAAGATCAGCAGATACATGTTCTTTGAAAACAGTATTTGCTACACTTGATACAAAATTATCAATTTTCTTTTTCATAGTGTGACTATTATAGCATGTTAAGTAAAAAGGTAAAAGTAAAAAGTAAAAAGGATGGAAGATCCTGAATAAAATTTCTCAAAATCATGTTTTGCTGATGGCTGATAGCTGATCGCCGAAGGCTTCTCTTATAGGTAATATAATTATTGCAAATATATTTAATATAGGTATAATTACTATAGAGCTAAAAAGATGTAGCCATCAGCTATTAGCCTTTAGCCATCAGCTTGTGGAAGATTCTGAATACAGATCAATAAAGGCCAGTTTCTAGAACCTTCATTTGCTGACAGCTGATGGCTAAAATGCATAAACGGAGGAAAAATGCCAAAAACACTCACATATAAAATATTAGCAAACCATCTTGTATCAGGAGAGTTAAAACCTGGTAATGAGATCGGCATTAAAATAGATCAGACTTTAACACAAGATGCTACAGGAACCATGGCATATTTGCAGTTTGAAGCTATGGGTATTCCAAAAGTAAAAACAGAGCTCTCTGTTAGTTATGTTGATCACAATACTTTGCAGCAGGGCTTTGAAAATGCAGATGATCATGCATATCTAAGGACAGTTGCTTCAAAGATCGGTGTTAGATTTTCAAGACCAGGTAATGGTGTATGTCATCAGGTCCATATAGAAAGATTTGGCGTACCTGGGAAAACCCTTTTAGGAAGTGATAGTCATACTCCAACAGGAGGCGGGATAGGCATGATAGCAATAGGGGCAGGCGGGATTGATGTTGCAGTTGCTATGGGAGGCGGAGCTTTTAATCTGATTGCACCTAAAGTGACCAAAGTAATGTTAACAGGTAAACTTAGAAAATGGGTATCTGCTAAAGATGTAATTTTGCATGTTCTTAGTATTGTATCAACTAAAGGTAATGTTAATACAGTTTTGGAATATTGCGGCGATGGAGTAAAATATCTTTCTGTTCCTGAACGTGCGACTATAACTAACATGGGAGCTGAAACAGGTGTTACTACGAGTATTTTTCCATCAGATCATATTACTAAAGAATTCTTAAAAGCACAAAACAGAGTTTCCTCATGGCAAGAGTTAAAGGCTGATGAAGATGCTCAATATGATAAGATAATAGAAATAGATCTGTCTAAAGTTGTTCCTATGGCTGCATTACCTCATTCACCGGGAAATGTAGTTAAAGTAAGTGAAATTGCAGGCAAAAAAGTTGATCAAGTAGCAATAGGAAGCTGTACTAACTCATCTTTATGGGACCTTATGGTCGTTGGGAATATCCTAAAAGGAAAAAATGTTGATCCTAAGACAGATCTTATTATTGCACCGGGTTCAAAGCAGGTTTTTTCTATGATATCCAAAAATGGTATATTGACTGATATGATAGATGCAGGTGCAAGGATAATGGAAAGTGCCTGCGGTTTTTGTATAGGCAATGGCCAATCACCAAAAACAGATGCTGTTTCAGTTAGGACTAATAATAGGAATTTTGAAGGACGTTCAGGAACAAGATCAGCAGGGATATATCTTGTTTCCCCTGAAACTGCTGCTTTATGTGCTTTAAAAGGTGAATTTGTTGACCCCCTAAGTATGAAGGAAAAAGATTTTCCTGAAATTGATATGCCTGAAAATTTCGATATAGATGATTCAATGATACTTTTGCCTTCAGAAAAACCGGAACAAGTTCAGATAATGAGAGGCCCAAACATAGGTAACCCACCTAAAAATGTACCTCTCAAAGAGACCTTAGAAGGTGAAATTGTTATTAAAGTAGGGGATAAAATAACTACGGATCATATTATGCCTGCCGGAGTAAGATTAAAATACAGATCAAATATTGAAAAGTATTCTGAGTTTGTTTTTGAAGGAGTTGATCCTGATTTTTCCAGAAATGCTTTAAAGGTCAAACAAAGTTCTAAAGCAGTATTTATCGTGGCAGGAGAAAGTTATGGTCAAGGTTCATCACGTGAACATGCTGCACTTTGTCCAATGTATCTTGGGGTAAAAGCTGTTTTTGCTAGATCTTTCGAGAGGATACATTCTGCTAATCTTGTGAATTTTGGTATATTGCCGCTTGTTTTTGTTGAACCATCTGATTATGATAAATTGAACAAAAAAGATGAGATCGCAATGAAAAATATTTTAAGAAGCTTAGATAAAAATGAAAATATTATTTTAGAATTATCCAACGGTTCTAAAATAAAGATGAGTTATTCTTTAAGTGACAGACAAAAGGCTATTATAAAAGCTGGCGGGTTGCTGAATTACACGAAGAACAACTGATATTGGGGTTATAAGTAAAAAGTAAAAAGCCTGCCTGCCGGCAGGCAGGGTAAAAGGTAAAAGTGTGGAAGGTTCTGAAAGAGGTTTTGTAGGGGCGTATTGCAATACGCCCCTACAAAGAAAAAAGAAAAGATTCCACAATGAAAACAGATTTTTTACTTTTTACTTTTGCCTTTTTACTTAATATTATAAAGGAGATCGATCATGGACAAAACCAAAATAGTTGCTACGCTAGGACCAGCTTGCGAGGATTATTCCACTCTAAGAAAGATGATAAATAGCGGTCTTGAAGTTGCACGGTTCAACTTTTCCCATGGAACACATCAATCCCATTTTGATAAAATGAAGATAATCAAAACTATAAATAAAAAATATAAAAGACACATAAAATTTTTACAGGATCTGGAAGGATATCGTGTTCGAGTTGGAACTTTTGGTAAAGAAAAAACCAAAACCTTAAAAAGACATGAAATATATTATCTTAAAAAAGAAAGTTCTTCTTCTGAAAAAAATGTTATTCCTTTTGATTATGGATACGATCTCAAAGATATAGGTGTAGGACAGGATGTTTTTATCGACGATGGTAATATATCTTTAAAGGTTAAGGATTCTTCGGCAGCCGCTGTTAAAGTAGAGGTTATTGGAGGTGGGATTTTAAAACCAAGAAAAGGTATTAATATCCCTGGAGTTGTTATTCCTTTTATTGGTGTTACAGAGAAAGATAAAAAGGATATAGCTTTTGGGGTTAAACACAAATTTGATTGGGTTGCGCAGAGTTTTGTAAGGACAAAAAAAGATATGGAAGATGTCATTGAACTTGTAAGGCCGCATAATCCAAAGTGTCAGTTCATAGCAAAGATTGAAAGCAGACAAGCTATCAGGAATTTAGATAAAATAATGGATGTTTGTGACGGAATAATGGTAGCACGTGGGGATATGGGCGTTGCTTTACCTATATATCAGGTCCCTATTGTTCAAAAAATGATAATAAGTAAATGTATCAGAAGAAAAAAATTTGTTATAACAGCAACGCAAATGCTTGAAAGCATGACAGAACGTATTCGTCCTACCAGAGCAGAAGTCAATGATGTAGCAAATGCCATAATAGATGGAACTAATTATGTTATGTTATCTGCTGAAAGTGCTTCAGGCATGTATCCTGTGGAATCAATAGCTATGATGAAATCAGTAATAAAATTCACAGAAAAACATATGTATGATGTTCAAAGATATAGAAAGAAAGGGTAAGAAAAATGAAAAATTTTTTTTTAATATGTGCTTTTATGAGTTTTTTATGTTTAGGGGCTTTTGCGGATGGACAATACACTTTTCAGAATTATAAATGGGGCACACCTATTGATGAAGTCAAATCACAGATATCTCCTAATAAGCAAATGCTTTTAGTATGGGATAATAGAATATCTTATCATGATGCTCTTTTTGATAGACAATGCAAAGTA
>JAQVOV010000196.1 GCA_028702395.1 Candidatus Omnitrophota bacterium | reverse complement strand
GCAAAACCGGGATGACAGTTTACGTGCTACGCACTTCGCGTCACGAGATTCGTGTTTATCAACTTTCTTTCAGGGCAGGCAGACACAAGACACAATACCCATGACACATCGACTCATGACACATTAAGCATAACGTGCAACGAAACCCAGGGCCATTGAGGGCAATGGCCCCTACGAAAAATGTTTCGCTATACTCGCGGCTCGTAGCGCGCAGCTCGTGGCGCGTAGCACAATTCAAGACGTTCCACAGGCTAATGGCTGAAGGCTGATAGCTGATGGCTAACTTTTCCTTTTTCCTTTCCTAAAACTATGCTATAATCTGCACAAGAGGAGAACTAATAATGAAAACAACGGTTAACGGTTCACGTTTAACGGCTCACGAACTTAAAGTCTACATCCGAACCTTCGGATGTCAAATGAACACGAGGGATTCTGAGATCGTAATAGGTATGTTAGAAGAACACGGCTATAAACATACTGATGACCCTAAAGAAGCTGATATTGTGATATTCAATACTTGCAGTGTACGTGAACATGCAGAACAACGCGCGCTTAGCGCATTAGGGTATCTTTTGAGACGCGGTGCAAAACACAAAAAACGCATATTTGGTGTAATGGGTTGTGTTGCACAGCATAAACAGGAAAAGATCTTCAAAAGTCTGCCTAAACTGGATTTTATATGCGGGTCTTCAGATATTTATAACATACCTTTGATACTTTCACAGATAATAAATGAAGGAAAAGTCAATGTTGTTTCTGTTTCAAAAAAAGATAGAGGTAAACGGTCTATAAAAAACATTAATCCATCGTATAGGGAAAAAGAAAAAGAAGCACTTGTAAATATAATGTACGGATGCAACAATTTTTGCAGTTATTGTATTGTTCCTTATGTAAGAGGCGAAGAAGTTTCAAGACCTGTTAAAGATATTGTTGAGGAAATAACAGATTTGGTCTCTAAAGATATAACACACATCACACTTTTAGGCCAAAATGTTAATTCATATAATGGTAAAGATGGCAAAGAGGATATAGATCTTATTGGACTTTTAAAACAATTGAATAAGATCGAGGGTATAAAAAAAATAAGTTTCATGACAAGTCATCCTAAAGATGCAAAACCATCTCTTTTTAAAGCTATGAGAGATCTTAACAAAGTTGATAAACACCTTCATCTTGCTATGCAGTCAGGAAGTGATAAAATATTAAAGTTAATGAATAGAGGTTATACAAGTGCCAAGTTCATTAAACTTGTGGAAGATTTCAGGGAAATTGTACATGATGGGAAAATAAGTACAGATATAATAGTTGGGTTTCCAACAGAAACAGAAGAGGATTTCAATCAAACAAAAGAAGTTGTTGAGAAATTGAGATTTGATAATGCTTATATCTTTAAGTATTCACCACGACCACCTGCGAAATCGTCCGAGATGGCAGATGATGTTTTAATTGATGTGAAAAAAAGAAGGCATAGCGAACTTCTGGAGTTACAACGTGAGATATCCAGAGAGAAAAAGGGGAAAAAGTTTAACTAGTTTGACTAGTTGAACTGGTTGGTTATTAGCAAAGCGCAAATCGCTAATCGCAAATCGTAGTAGAAGATCCTGGATTGAGCCACGAGCTACGCGCAGTGCGTTGCGCGCAGAGAGAAGAGCGGAACGAGTTTTGTAGGGGCGCCTCGTGAGGCGCCCTGAAACAAAAGAAAAAAACAATACGGATGTAGGGAACAGGCCTGCCTGTTCCTCTGAAAAAGGTAAAAGTGTGGAAGGTTCTAAATATAGTTTTGTAGGGGCGCGGTTTCCGCGCCCTAAGAAAAAGAGAAAGAAAACAATACGCCCCTACGAGAAAAGGAGAACAGCTTGAAAAAAAGACTATTTTTTATTTGTGTTTTTTTATGTTTTTCTATAGTAACAGATGTGTCACATGCAAGTGCGAAAAGAGATTTTGATTCAATAGAAGAAGCGTATTTGAAAGAGGATTATGTAGGCGCCGAGAAAAAAATAGATAAATATCTTAAAGAATATAAAGGTGGCAAACAAAGACGTAAGGTCAAAGAGTATTCTGATGCCATTGATAGGAAACTATGCTTATTGGAAGAAGGAAAACAGAATATAGAGGTCTCTAACAAGATCGAATATCGGGAAACTTCAGAATATGAACAACCTGACAAGATAGAACCTGAATATTATATTGTGCAGGTTGGAGCTTTTTCAAGTTATAAAAATGCCTCAAAACAAGCAAGCAGCATAAGAAGAAAAGGGTTTGATGTTGCACTTTTAAAGGTAACAGGTGCAGGCAGAACCTATTATAAGGTAAGAGCCGGAAAATTCAGAGATGAAAATAACGCACAAAAACTTGCTCAGAAATTACGGCTTAAAGGGTTTAATGCTGAGATCGTTGAGGGATAAAATCCGTATATCGTATGTAGTATATCGTATGTCGTTGTGGAATAGTCCTGAACCAAGTTTTTTTGAAAAAAGATAGAACTAGTTGTTTAAGAAGGGAAAGCATTCATTGCTCCCACGCCCATTCCACTACCAGTTCCTCCTTTAGGAGAAAACTGACATTCCCAAACGGGGGCGCCAGTACCCACACATA
>JAQVOV010000003.1:28622-39373 GCA_028702395.1 Candidatus Omnitrophota bacterium | reverse complement strand
GGGGCGGACCTATGTGTCCGCCCAAAAAGAGATAAAGGGAATATGTGAACATAATTCAAAACATTCTAAGCAAAACATTTCAGATCGTTTGCATGGTTTTAGTTATTCTTCTTATAACCATCCAGTATGATGGATACAGAATAAATAAAACTAATTTTAAAATCGAGTGGAAAAAACAAAATGTTTTATATAGTAGTCCATATGCGGATCATATAAAAGGATATGGCGGACCGATCTCTATTGCAGTGCAATTGGATAAAGAAGGGAATCTTCAGACAATAGATATTCTTGAGCACACTGAAACCCAGGAAATTATCAATGATGTGATCGAACAAAAATTTTTAAATAATTGGCAAGGGCTTTCTGTTGAGAAAGCAGCAAGTATAGATATAGATGTTATAAGTGGTGCTACTATAACGAGTTATGCTATTATTGAAACTGTAAAGGAAACACTTCGAAACTATTTGAATTTACTAGGAAAGAGCGGTAAGTCGCAAAAAAAGAAAGTTGATAGAATCGATCTGTTAGTTTTTGCAACGCTTATTTCTTCATTTCTTCTACTGGGATTTCCCAGGAAATTGTCAAGGTATAGATCCTTTGTATATTTACTGAATATAATTATTTTAGGTTTTTTTGCCGTAAAGATGTTTTCCTTGTCATTGTTTTTGGCGTGGATTAAAAATGGGCCGCAGTTAACGTTGTTATTCTCTTTGTTTAGCATAGTTTTTATTATTGCAATAGTTGTGAATAAAAATATTTATTGTTCCGGAATATGTCCATATGGGTGTATGCAGAGTTTGTGTGGCAAAAAGATATCAGCAAAAATACAGCTAAATAAATATTCAAGAGTTTTTCTCTATATTAAGTTTTTTTTGTTGTTGAGTATTTTTTTATTATTAGTTTTTGGAATAAGGTTTGATCTTAATAATGTAGAACCTTTTTCAGCTTTTTTTATTAAAAGAGCAAAATTAGTGCCTTGCCTTCTTTTTATACTATTTATTCTATTATCGTTTTTCATAAAAAGGCCATGGTGTAAAATTTGTCCTACAGGTCAGATCTTACAGTTTTTCACAATATCAATTAAAGGAGGAAGAAATATGAAAGTTCATAAAGTGTTACTGGTTATTTCATTGATAGTGATAATTTTTATGTCTGCTAAGATAAATCAATTTTCACAAAGTAATGATACCCTAAAAATGATCTATCAAAGAAAAAGTGTCAGAAACTATACAGAAGAACCTGTAAGTAAAAAAGATCTTCTTACGCTTGTCAAAGCAGGTATGGCTGCTCCAACAGCAATGAATAAACAGCCATGGGCTTTTATTGTGACTTCAGAAAAAGAAAAACTAATGGAGATCGCAAAGGTTCTTCCTTATGGAAAGATGCTAGAAAAAGCTTCAGCAGCGATCACTGTTTGTGGTATTCCAAAAGAGTCAATCCAAGGGGAGGCTAATAGTATGTGGATACAGGATTGCTCTGCTGCTACAGAAAATATCTTACTTGCAGCAGAAGCACTTGGGTTAGGAGCTGTTTGGGTTGGAGTTTATCCGATAGATGAAAATATAAAAAATGTCAGAAATACTTTGGGAATATCTTCAGATGTCGTGCCTTTAGCTGTTATTTCTATTGGATATCCTAAAGGGACAGAAAAACCTAAAGATAAATGGACTCCTAGTAAAGTGCATTGGCAGAAGTGGTAACTGAGCTACGCGTCTCGAGCCACGCGCCACGCGTCGCGAGCTTAAAGATCGTCCTGAAATCAGTTTTATCGAAAATCCGTTTTTGAACGTTCAACTATCGCGTCGCGCGATGCTCGTAGCTCGAAGCAGTATGATATTGACATTTGATGCTATATACCATAAAATATTAGTCAATTAATATTAAAGGGGGAATATGCGTAAGTTTTTCATAATGTTTTTTATTATTCTTATTTCCTCAAAATGTTTTCCTCAAGATACCCCAGAAACTTTACTTAATACAGATGATGTTATTGGAATAAAGACAATTGCTTTCTTAGCTGACGATCAAGATGAGTATACTGATTATTTTTTTACTCAGATACAAAAAGAGTTGGTTCTTTTATCAAAAGATCGTTATAGTTTGAAGTTTTTGCCGAATTTTTATTGTGATTGTGATATGCAAGGAATAAAAGATATGTTTAGAAGATATCTTTCAGATCCTTCTGTTGATATTATTGTTTGTTCCGGGTTTTTATCCAGTCAGGTTGTTAAGGACATGGCACCATTTAAAAAACCTGTTATCATAGCTGATCTTATTGAAAATGAAATTGTTCCTATGCCTTATGATAAAGGTGTTACAGGTGTAGATAATTTTTACTATGTTAACAGAGAAATAAAAGTCACAGATGACATATCTCTTTTTAAGAAAATAGTTAATTTTGACCAGATAAATTTACTTGTAGAAAATAAGTATACAGAGTATGTTAAAAAGGCCGTAGAAACTTCTAAAGATCTGACTGATAAAGTTAATATTATTTCTGTTAAAGCAGATGTTGATGATATATTGAACAAGATCGACAATGTGGATCCATCATCATTATTCGTTACTTTTATTCCGTTAAAAAGTGCTCAAAAGGAAATATTGTTTTCAGAAATAACCAAAAGGAAAATACCTACTTTTGCTTTTGTTGGTTACTTTGATGTCAGTAAAGGTGCGCTTATAGGCCGCACTTCAAAATTCGGTATAAAATTTGCAAGAAGGATAGCTCTGACAATTGATAGAGTGATCAAAGGTGAAGATCCTGGACAAATACCTGTGGATTTTGAATTAGACTATAAAGCAGTTATCAATAAGAGAACAGCTCAAATATTGAATGTAGGTATCCCTTTTGATATTTTGCTGAATGCGGATATTTTATATGCAACTGATGAGTTTGAAGATCTGCCTGAGCTTACGATGAAAAAATCAGTTGAACAAGCTCTTGAGAATAACTGGAATTTCAGAATATTGGATGAGCAGATCCAAGCAACACAGAAGGATTATTATTTACAATGGACCAGGTATCTTCCCGAGGTAATTGGATATTTGCAATATGATGTTATTGATTCAGAAAGAGCGAGATATTCAACAGGAACTACCCCGAAAAATAATTTTAAATATGGAGCAACTCTGAATCAGCTTATATTCAGTGATCCTGTTATATGGGATATTGTTAATTCCAAAAAGCAAATAGAAGTAGAAAAATTAAAAAAGCAGTCAACAGAATTGAACATAACAGAACAAACTTTAAAAGCTTATTTAGAATATTTAAAGGTAAAAGCTTTAAAGAAAGTTGAATTTGAGAACAAAGGAGCTTTAGAAACACAACGGAAAGTTGCACAAGCAAAATATTCACTCGGCCAACGTGGTCCGGAAGATGTTTACAGGTGGGATGCAGAAATAGCAGAAAAGAAAACAGATATATTACAACGTGATGCAGAAATTCTTCAGGCTAAAGTAAATTTAAATCAGCTTATGAACCATGATCTTGAAGAGGACTTCAGAGAACAAGATGTGGGATTAGAAACTGTTTCATATTATATAGGCAGTAGTTATATTGATGAACATATTGATTCTGCAAAAAAAGTCAAAATGTTAATAGATCTTTTGATCTCAGATGCTATTAACGATTCTCCTGAATATCAGGCTTTAGAGATCTCTATAGAACAGCAAAAGAACAATCTTACAGTAAGCGGAAATAAATTTCTTTTGCCTGAAGCAGAGATCGAGGCAGATCTACATAAAAATGCCGGCAGTAAATATTACAGTGAACAATCTATAAGGGATAAGGATGGTGATTGGCAGTTAGGTCTAAGGGTAACATATCCGCTTTTTGATAGAGGTTCAAGACCGGTTGATTATTTCAAACAAAAAGATGATCTGCAAAGGCTTAGATTTTCTTCATATTTAAAAAGACAGCTTATTGAAAAAGATCTGAGAAATGCAGCCTATCAATTGTATTTTACGTTACTTGCAATTGATCTAAGACGTGAAGCAATGATAAATAGCACAAAAAACTATGATATTGTTGTTAAACAATATGATCAAGGGTTAGCAACTATAACAGATCTGATTGACGCAAGGAACAATAAGTTCAGAAGGGAAAGTTTTGCTGTAATAGCTGTGTATGATTTTTTAAGTGCATTGACGACTTTTGACAGACAGCTTTCGGATTTTTACATAATTGCAACTGACCAACAACGAAAAATGTGGTGGCAGAAAATAGAAGATAAAGCTAAAGAGTATTATGGATAAAGGGTTAATAGGAATTTAAGTAAAAAGGAAAAAGGTAAAAGGCTGGAACGTCCTGAACTGTGCCACGAGCTGCGAGCTACGCGCAGCGAGCTATAGGAATGTTCTAAATAGATGTTTTTAATAAGACTCCACAATGAAAACAGATTTTTTACTTTTTACTTTTACCTTTATACTTTAAATAAAGGAGAAAGCATATGTCGAAAAGAATTATTATAATAATATGTATTTTACTTGCTGTGGTTTTGCATTTTTCTTGTAATAAAAGCTCTAAAAAAGAGGACGATCAAGTAAAGCCTGTAAAAACTATGGTCGTTGGTGCGACTTTATATGGTAACGAATATAAGTATCCTGGAAAAGTTGAGGCTTTTGATGATGCTATGTTGGCGTTCGAAGTTTCAGGACAAATAATTGATTTTCCTGCACAAAGAGGAGAGGTGTTAGAAAAAGATCAATTAATAGCACAAGTTGATCCAAGAGATTTTGAAAATGAACTTAACGCAAAAAAATCCCAATTTACACGAGCTAGCTCTGAATTGGAAAGATATCGTAATTTGTATGAAGATGATGCTGTTGCTTTAAATGATCTTGAAATTCAGGAAAGGAATTTTGATGTGGCAAAAGCGGATCTTCAAAATGCTCAGAAAGCATATAATGATACAATGATAAAAGCACCTTTCAATGGTGTTGTAGCTCAAAAATTTGTGGAAAATTATCAGAATGTACAAGCTAAGGAACCTATTGTACGTTTTCAGAACATTGAAACGCTTAAAGTTGAGATAAACATTCCTGAATCTGATGTTGGAGGAGATCCAAAAGATAGAAAAGATATTAAGGCATATGCGACTTTTGAAGGTGTACCTGATAAGAAATTCGATCTAAAGCTTTTTGAATGGGAAACAAGAGCAGATAATATAACTCACACATTTAAAGTGACTTTTTCAATGCCTGCTCCAACTGAGACAGTTATTATGCCTGGAATGACAGCTAATGTCAGCATTGAATATAAAGGGAATATAGAAAAAGATCAGTATTTTTATGTGCCGGCATCAGCTGTGTTCTCTAAAGAAGACGGAACGCCAGTTGTTTGGGTAGTAGATCAGGAAACTATGAAAGTGCAGCAAAAACAAGTTAATGTTGAATCAATGTCTGCTTCTAACATAAAGATCACAGAAGGGTTGAAAGCAGGAGATATGATAGCTACAACAGGAGTATATGTGTTAAGTCCTGGAGATAAGATCAGAAGTATAAAGGATATTTATAAAGGTGAGTGAAAATCAGAAACCAGAGACCAGAAACCAGGATAAATTGATTTAAAGATAAACGGTTATAGACTATTCTGGTCACTGGTCTCTAATTTCTATTAAGGAGTCTTATGAACATCGCTGAATTCTGCATAAAGAAAAAAGTTGTTACTATATCTCTTACTGTTTTGCTTATAGCAGGAGGATTAAACTCTTATCAGAGACTTGGACGCTTGGAAGATCCTGAATTCAGTATAAAAGAAGCTCAAATATACACTCCATATCCAGGAGCAACTGCCGAAGAGGTTTCTGAAGAAGTAACTAATGTTATTGAAATGGCATGTCAACAGTTGGGGCAATTAAAAAAAGTGCGTTCAGATTCTCACAGAGGTTCTTCAATAGTGAAACCTGAGATGAAAGATAAATACGATAAAACAAAGCTTCCCCAAATTTGGGATGAACTAAGAAAAAAAGTTGGAGATGCACAAAAAGATCTTCCACCTGGAGCAGGACCATCGATCGTAAATGATGATTTCGGTGATGTATATGGAGTTTATTTTGCTATCACAGGAAAAGGTTATTCTTATGCTGATCTAAAGGATTTTGCAGACCTTTTAAGACGGGAGCTTCTTTTAGTGGAAGATGTGCAAAAAGTCGATCTTTATGGAGTTCAGAATGAAACGATCTACGTTGAAATGTTGCGCGAAAAAATGACTCAACTTGGGATTACTCAGGATGAAATATATGATGCATTAAAGGAAAAAAATCTTGTCCATGATGCAGGAAATGTAGAAATAGGTACAGAATTCATACCTTTAAGTATAACAGGTGATTTTACTTCTCCGGAACAATTCGGAGAACTTCTTATTTCACATAAGTCAGATGATCGAGTGATTTTTTTAAAGGATGTTGCAACTGTTCAAAGAGGATATGTTTATCCGCCTGCTGTTATGCTAAAGTATAATGGAGAGGCAGCTGTTGGTGTTGGGATATCTACTGTTGATGGCGGTAATGTTGTTCATATGGGAGAGGGAATAGAAAAAAAACTAAAACAATTACAGACTATGATACCTGCTGGTATGAAGATAAACGTAATAGCATATCAATCCCAAACTGTTGTTGAATCAATAAATGGATTTATTGTTAATCTTATTGAAGCTGTGTTGATAGTAATTTTGATCTTATTGATATTTATGGGAGTGAAAAGCGGTCTTATAATAGGGTTCATACTTTTTCTTACAATAGCAGGTTCTTTTATCTTTATGGATGCACAGCATATTGTTCTGCAAAGGATATCTTTAGGTGCTTTGATAATCGCGCTTGGAATGCTTGTTGATAATGCAATAGTTATTACAGATGGTATTCTTGTTCGTATAGAGCAGGGCATGGAAAAAATAAAAGCAGCATCGGAAGTCGTTGCAAACAACATGAT
The DNA here is from genome assembly GCA_028702395.1 of Candidatus Omnitrophota bacterium. Taxonomy (GTDB): domain Bacteria; phylum Omnitrophota; class Gorgyraeia; order JABMRN01; family JABMRN01; genus JAQVOV01. The sequence goes on along the minus strand of JAQVOV010000003.1, from coordinate 32,446 downwards.
GCCTCTTTTAGGTGCAACAATAATAGCTGTTTTGGCTTTTGGAGCTATAGGTCTTTCACAGGATACAACAGGAGAATATTGCAAATCATTGTTTCAAGTTATATGCATATCACTTTTAATGAGCTGGGTCACAGCAGTAACAGTGACTCCTTTATTATGTGTAACATTTTTCAAAGTTAAAGTATCAAAAGAGACTAATGGATCCCAAGAGAAGCAAGATGCTTATGGAGGAGCATTTTACGGTAAATATCGAGGGCTATTACAGAAAGCTATTGATAACAGAAAAAAGACTTTAACCATAATATTTGGAATGTTCTTAATATCGTTATTTTTATTTGGGTTTGTTGAAAGTGATTTTTTTCCAAATTCAACAAGGCCACAGTTTTTAGTTGATATATGGGTACCTGAAGGATCTTTCATAGGATATACTGAAAAAATTTCAGACGAGATAGCAAAAGTAACAAAGACATTTGATGGTGTTACAGATATTGCGCAATGTATAGGACAGGGGTCTATGAGGTTTTTGCTTACATATACACCCGAAAACCCAAATACTTCATATGCACAACTTATAGTTTCTGTAGATGATTATAAAAAAATAGATAAATTATCTATGCCCTTACAGACAAAGTTAGATAAAGAATTTCCTACAGCTGTTTGCAACGTAAAAAAACTAATTTTAGGTCCTGGAGAAGGCGGGAGAATTCAATGTAGAATAAGTGGTCCTGACTTTACAACTTTAAGAGAGCTTGCTTCAAAAGCAGAAAACATAATGAGGTCGGATCCTAATGCAAAAGGAATAAGATCTGACTGGCGTAATATGACAAAAACTTTACAAGTAGAGATCGCAGATATTCAAGCAAGAAATGTTGGTATAGAAAGATCTGATATAGCTGAAATTTTAAAACAGTCTTTTGAAGGATATAAGGTGGGACTTTATCGCGAAGGTAGAAAATTAATAAATATTGTTTCAAGACCACCTGCTTTTCAAAGACAGGATATCAATGATATACAGGATCTGCTTATATGGAGTCCTATTGCCAATCAATGGGTGCCAATAAGGCAGATCATTACTGGGTTTAATACTGTATTTGAGAACTCATTAGTTTGCAGAAGGAACAGATTCCCAACTATTACCATACATTGTGATGCAAGAGTCGGTGTTTCAAGTGAATTGCTTGATAAAATAAAACCTAAAATAGAAGATATTGATCTGCCGGAAGGGTATTTCATAGAATGGGGCGGGCAGTATGAGGATTCTCATGATGCCAATGCATCTATTGCAGGACAATTGCCTTTCTTTTTTACTCTTATGGTATTTATTGTTATTTTTCTTTTTGATTCTATTAAAAAAACACTTACTATTTGGTTGACTGTTCCACTTGCTATTATAGGTGTAACGTTTGGTCTTTTAGTATCAAGACAACCAATGGGTTTTATGTCCATTCTTGGTGTTTTAAGCTTATCGGGTATGATCATTAAAAACGCAATAGTGCTTATTGATGAAATAACAAGACAAATATCAGAAGGCAAAGATCCTTATAGTGCAATTGTTGATTCAGGGGTTTGTCGAATGAGACCTGTAATGATGGCAGCACTTACAACTGTACTTGGTGTGCTTCCTCTTCTTACAGATGCATTTTTTGTTGCAATGGCTGTTGCAATAATGTTTGGACTAACATTTGCAACGGTGTTAACACTTGTTGTTGTACCTGTTTTGTATGCAACTTTTTTCAAGATACGTAAGAACGAGAATAGCTAATAGATAGGAAAAAAGTAAAAAGGAAAAAGGTAAAAGTTTGGATCGTCCAAACGAGGTTTTCGTAGGGGCGTATTGCAATACGCCCCTACGAAGAAAAAGATAAGATTCCACAATGAAAACAGATTTTTTACTTTTTACTTTTGCCTTTTTACTTAAACATTTATAGTTACTGAATTTTATCAAGGAGAGTTATATGTCAAGAGAACGTGCGCGTGAAATTTTCGAAAGAATAAAGAATGAAGGGGAAAAAGCTATAGATGCTTTTATTCTTACCCGTCGTTCTGAAGAATTGTTTTTGGATTTTAAACGTTCAGCAGATGATGGTGAAGGAACTGTCTTACATCATGATGACAGAAAAAATCTGGCAAAAGCTATATCCGGATTTGCAAATTCAGAAGGCGGAGTTGTTGTGTGGGGAGTAGATTGTTCTAAAGATAATTATAGCGGATATGATGTTGCTAGAGCCAAAATGCCCATAGAAGATGTTGATAAGTTTGTAGCATTTTTAGAAGGAGCAGTTTCAGGGTGTACTATTCCTGCTCATAATAAGATCGAAAATCATGGTATAAAACAAAAAGGAAGAAATTCAGGTTTTGTTATTACGCTTGTACCTAAAAGCCCAGGGGCACCTCATCAAGCTGTATATAAATATTACTATTACATGAGAGCAGGGTCAAATTTTCTTCCTGTTACACATTCTATTCTTGCAGGCATGTTTGGGAAAAGACCTTATCCGCATATTGTTCCCATATATGATTATTATCCTCCACAAATAAAAAGATCACGAACAAAAGATCATGAAATTATCATAAAGATATGTTTTACGGTCAATAATAATGGAGTAGGAATAGCACATGATATATTCATTAATATTGATATAGCAACGCTTCCAGGGCCTAATTGCAAGGCATGGTATGATGTTATTGACAAAAACATTTGGATGGCTCACTTGGATTATGGGCACAAATTGGGAGTTATCTGCAAAAATGAATTCAGACTTGCGCCAAAAGGGGTATCACGCGCAATAGTTCTTAATTTAAGTTTAAAACCACCATTTACAGATAAATTGAAAATAGAAAGTGATCTGGGCAGTGAAGGCGCAGAACCTTTTTATGGTTATATAATGAGTGAAAAAGAACGTGTTGAAAAGTATTATGAGAAAATACTGAAAGTAGGATCTGAAAAAGAACGGCATTTTTTGGTTGCGAAATTGATAAATATATAGTGAATAGCAAAGCGCATATCGCAAATTGCCTATCGCAAAGCTAAATGGAAGATTCTAAATGTGGTGTTCTCGATTTGCGCCTTGCGCTTCGCGCTTTGCAGTAGTTTAAGATCCCACAATGACAACAGATTTTAACCTTTTTACTTTAAAATGTTAATAACTTGAAAGGGTATATGATAAACATGATCAGTATTATAATAGGAGGAGCAATAGGGAGTTTGGCTCGTTTTTTTCTTACAGGGTTTGTGCATAATTTTTTTAACAGGGATTTTGCGTATGGAACAGTGACAGTTAATATGTTAGGATGTTTTTTGATAGGGTTTATCGCAGGCGTTGCAGATAAAATAAATATTCCAAGAAGTATAGAGGTTTTACTTGTTATTGGGTTTTGCGGGGCATTCACAACATTTTCGACTTTTATGCTTGAGACGTCTGAAATGATGAGAAACGGACAAAACCTATTTGCTTTTTTAAATATAGCAATAAGTGTTGTGTTAGGTTTTGTGCTTCTAAGAATAGGTGTTTCATTGGGGGAATTAATCGGATGATTACAAAAATAGTGACAGACACCATTTTCTTGGGATTTAATAGGAAAAGAAAAAAGTGTCAGTCCCTATTTTTGTAATGGACAAAACCTATTTGCTTTTTTAAATATAGCAATAAGTGTTGTGTTAGGTTTTGTACTTCTAAGAATAGGTGTTTCATTGGGAGAATTAATCGGATGATTACAAAAATAGTGACAGACACCATTTTCTTGGGATTTAATAGGAAAAGAAAAAAGTGTCAGTCCCTATTTTTGTAATGGACAAAACCTATTTGCTTTTTTAAATATAGCAA
>JAQVOV010000003.1:7154-28522 GCA_028702395.1 Candidatus Omnitrophota bacterium | reverse complement strand
GAATTAATCGGATGATTACAAAAATAGTGACAGACACCATTTTCTTGGGATTTAATAGGAAAAGAAAAAAGTGTCAGTCCCTATTTTTGTAATGGACAAAACCTATTTGCTTTTTTAAATATAGCAATAAGTGTTGTGTTAGGTTTTGTGCTTCTAAGAATAGGTGTTTCATTGGGAGAATTAATCGGATGATTACAAAAATAGTGACAGACACCATTTTCTTAGGATTTAATAGGAAAAGAAAAAAGTGTCAGTCCCTATTTTTGTAACGGCCAAAACCTGTTTGCATTCTTAAATATTGCTATAAGTGTTGTGTTAGGTTTTGCGCTTCTAAGAATAGGTGTTTCATTGGGAGAATTAATCGGATGATTACAAAAATAGTGACAGACACCATTTTCTTGGGATTTAATAGGAAAAGAAAAAAGTGTCAGTCCCAATTTTTGTAACGGCCAAAACCTGTTTGCATTCTTAAATATTGCGATAAGTGTTGTATTCGGTTTTACTCTTCTAAGGATAGGTGTTTCTTTGGTGGAACTGGTGTGAATTTAGTTAGTATTGATTTAAAGATATTTAGTTTGTGTTATGTGTAATCTGTTATATGTATTGGAAAGTTCTGAAATGGCTTTTAAAAGACCGTATTTAAAAGCACCATTCACATAGACAGATAATATATAACAGATAACTTTGCAAGAGGCAAAAATGCATAAAATAAAAGTATCAACAAGCGAGCGTAATGAATTAATTGATATAACAGATAAAGTTCAACAGGCTGTTAATGAATTAGGGTTTGTGAAAGGTGTTATTACAGTTTTTACTCCGCATACAACTGCTGCAATAACAATAAATGAAAATGCTGATCCTGATGTTACAAGAGATATAATTTATGGGCTCAATAAAATAGTGCCAAGTTCAGGCTATTATCACTCAGAGGGAAATTCAGATAGTCATATAAAATCTTCAATGATAGGGGCTTCAGAACAAATAATTGTAGAAAGCGGACAGCTTAAACTCGGTACATGGCAAGGGATATATTTTTGTGAGTTTGACGGTCCTAGGTTACGCGAGGTTTGGGTTCAATCAAATTAAGCAGCTCTAAATAACAACCAACATACATAAAATACCTATTTTATTATTTTCAAAATTGATTACATAATATCGTTTTTCTGTCTTAGGGGGCACTTCTGTACAGTGTTAGTGCCACTTCTCCACCGTGTTGGGGCCAGGCCCTAAAACTGGGAGGAAAGAGAGCGATGGGCATATGCTCATTAATTTAGGGTTTTATGAAATCAGAAATGATTCTTTGTAATGGTTTGTTTAACGTGAAATCTTTGGTTTTCCATGAGTCTATTATTTCGTTTTTAGATGTTTTCCAGTGATCGAGAATGTTATCCATGCCATATACAGGACCTTCACGCTTAACCCATGGTGGGTTATTAAGATTTCTAAATATCCCATCAGGGAAAGCATGTGTTGCCATGCTCTTATAAGTCCAATATGTCCAGTGATAATCATTTTGATCAAAAACAGTTAATACATCTTTTACCCAATTAGTTTCACCATAATGATCACCTCTTGCATTTATGCCAAATTCACCGACGTATATAGGCGTTTTCTTTTTTGTTATGCTGTTGTAATAGTCTGAAGTGCGGTCTTGGATCTTTTTTATATCCCATTTTTCGCCTTCTACTATCCCAGGATAAGTCAGTTCTCTTATGAAGTTGAAAGTATAATGCAAGGGCTCATAAAAATGTGTGCTGTAACAGATGTTTTTTCCCTTTATTTCCGTTAAGAATTCTATTCTTTGTGACCATTGATTGCCTTCAATAAAAATTATGTGGTTATCATTGTTTTTCCTTATAATATTTATTACATCTTCATAAAGTTTTTTTACAATAGGTTCTTTGTTTTGAGGCACTACAGGTTCGTTCAGAACATCATATCCTGCAATAATATCCTTATCTTTGTACCTTTTTGAAAGATGATCCCATAACAAAAGGAATTTATCCCAATATTCTTTGTTCTCAAAAAGCTCACATTTACCATTAGAGTCACTGTGCCAGTCATGGTTTTGACTGCCTGGAGCTGCATGCATATCTAAAATACAGTATATAGAATATTTCTCACACCACTTTATGACATTATCTAGAAAAGATATCCCTTTTTCATCTATCTTAAAGGTTTCTTCACAGCATATTAACCTATAGTTAAAAGGTATCCTTATACAAGTACATCCCCAAGAGGCAATGGTTTCTATATCAGACTCTGTTATAAAAGACTTTCTCCATGCGTCCATAAAGGATAATAGTTCTTTTGTGCCGAATTTTTTAATGAATTTTTCTTTAAAGATATGTTCTGCTATATTAGGTCCAGCTAACATATAGCCTTCGATCATTAACCATCCACCTAAAGCTATTCCGCGAAGATATACTGGATCGTTGTTTTGATCAAGTATGAGGCCATTATTTATCTGTAGTTTATTGATAGGTTTTGTCACAAGTTCATTTTAACACAAAAAAATAAAGAGTAAATACTAATTTAACATAAAAGGTATAAAATGTTGTCTTTAGTTCATGATAGGCGTATAATTAAAAAAGGTTTAAAGAGTATGAAATATGGTTTTCAAAAAAAGGACAGAAAATGGCACAGGTAACTATAAAATTGAAGAATATCTCAATAATACGAGGGGAAAAGCAAGTTTTTTCAAATCTTAATTGGACGGCTAATAAAAAAGAACATTGGTTCATTATGGGAAATAATGGAAGCGGGAAAACAACTCTTATAGAGATAATTATGGGATATCTTTGGCCGCAAAAAGGAACTGTTGAGATACTGGAAAACACTTATGGAAAAACATATATACCGAAAATAAGAGAAAAAATAGGATATCTTTCTTCATGGCTTTTTAAAAGGATCAAACCAAATGTTTTGGTCAAAGATGTTATTGCTTCAGGTAAAGATGCCTCAATAGGTGTGTGTAGATGTGTGGATAAATCTCTGCAAATAAAAGTTAAGGAACAAATGCTGTTTTTTGGTATAAGTGAATATGAAAATACTCCTTTTGGGAATTTATCATCAGGAGAACAGTTAAAAGTTCTTTTTGCTCGGACAATTGTAAGCTCTATTGATATACTTATATTAGATGAACCATTTTGTCAGCTTGATATCGGTCAAAGAATGAAGATGTACAGGTTTTTAAAAAAACTTTCAAAGAAAACCAATTGCCCGCAATTTATACTGGTTACACATCATATTGAAGATGTTATCGATGTTTTTACCCATGGACTGTTCTTAAAAGATGGAAAGATAGCTATGCATGGCAGAAAACAGGATATATTAAAAGAAGAGAATATAAATAAGATATTCAAGATAAAAGATAGCCACTAGTTAATAGCCATCAGCTTTCAGCAATTAGCTTTTAGCAAATGAACAGTCTCAAATCAGTTTTCCTAAACTACTTTTTGACGTTCCAAAACCTGCCTGCCATGCCCGTCCTGCAGTAAGGCGTCAGACAGGGCTGACAGCTGATCGCTGAAAGCTGATAGCTAAAGTTAGTTATTTCCGAGTTAATATACACAATGTCTCTATATGAGGTGTTTGCGGAAAGAAATCATAGGCTTTTAAAAAATGTATTTTATATTTTTGTGTTAATATTTCAAGATCTCTTGCCATGGTTACTGGATCACAGGATAAATATATGAGTTGTGTGTCATGGGTCATGTGTCTTGCGTCAAGTAAAGTTTTTAGGATGTTTTTGTGAACTCCGCTTCTTGGTGGGTCCATGATTATGATATTAGATGGCATGTCTTTTAATTGTTTGCAAACGTCCTCACTTTTTGAAGTTACGACCTTAGCATTTTTAATATCATTATCTTTACAGTTTTTAATGAAAAACGAAGTATTAGCTGTTTCAGATTCTATACCGATAACTTCTTTGACTTGTTTTGAGAATATAAGCCCAAAAGTTCCTACTCCGCAATAAAGATCGAAAATCGTGTCACTGTTTTTAAAAGATACGTTTTTTGTTATATCTTTACAGACAAGCTCTATCATTGCTGTATTTATCTGAAAAAAAGAAAGTGGACCAATGGAAAAAATGTTTGAAAGGATATTTTCTGTTATAAAGTTCGCCCCATGTATGTTGATTGATTGGATAAAATCATTTTTTTTAAGTAAAGCAACGACTCCTAGGAGGTTAGGGATAGTGTTTTCAGTAAAAGTCCTTTTGATCTTATCAAGACTTTTCTCAGAAGAAAGATCAATGGTCAGATGTGCTTTGCCGCAGGAGTTTTCTCTTAAAATAACACCTGTTATCTCTTTGTGTTTGTGTTTATTGATTAGTTGTACAGTGTTTTTTAATATAGCATTTAAATTGTCTGAAACAAGAAAACAATTATTTATATCTATAAATTTATTATGCGTGTCTCGTATATTATAAGCCAGAAAAGCTCTTTTGCTTTTCCATAATAGGTTAAGGGATATTTTATTGCGATATCCAAAAGAATCAGGCGATGCTTCAATGGCAATAGGATTTGTGGTAAAACTTTTAAAAATATCAGCAAGTTGTTCAGTTTTTATAATTAATTGCTCTTTATAATCAATGTATTGAAGCGGAGAACATATCTTATAGTGTTCGCATTTTGGTAATATTCTATTGTGTGAAGGTTGTATTATTTTAAAAACAGTAGCTTGCGAGAAGTTGTTTTTTTTCTGAACATTCATCACCTGGACAATTTCTCCGGGAAGCCCTTCATCCAGAAAAAAAACTTGGCCATCTTTTCTTGCAAGACTTTTGCCAGGGTATACGATCTTTTCTATTGTTAGTTCCATTTAGGTATGATAACACTTTCAAAGATAAAAGACAAAAGATAATTTAGTTGAACTGTTAGTACTAGTTGTACTGGTTGGTGGAACGTTCTGGGTTTTCGGGACACACCTAATGCGCTATGTGTCATGGGTAATGTGTATTGTGTCTTCTGTGGAATACTGAGCTTAAGCTACGCGTGGCTGTTAGCGGAATGTCCTAAATGAGTAGTTTTTTAGCTTAGGGATAGACCTGTTTTTTGTATTGTGTAAAATATACCGAGATCTAGAGTAGAGGCAATTCATGAATTGCCCCTACAAAAAACCTTTGATAATAAAATATCGCCCAAAAGTTGTTTTGTGATATAATACAGTTATGAAAAAATATATTGAACCAAAAATAAGAGCTATTAAACTTGATTCCGAACAAGCTATAATACAGGTCTGTCAAGTAGGGGGAAACTATTTGTGGACGAATGGAACAAGAACATCCTGTATAGGAGATGGTGGAGCTCTAGTTCCGGTATGTATTAGATCCGTAAGAGGTGCACAAGAAACGTGGGCTGTAGGTGGAGAACTTCAGTCAAGTGGCAGCTAAATATTGTAAGTGAATTAGACCTTTTGTAACGTGCAATACTGTTCCTTCATAAGTAAGTTATATCATAATATGATGATCAATTGTATGGTTGCCCCTTTCTCTCTAGAGATATAGACGCATGACTTACTACACATGACCCTTGACACCAAAAAAGCCTTCAGCATTTAGCTTTCGGCTATCAGCTTTCAGGAAACCCAATTACCATTTTATCAAAAACTCATTTAGGACTATCATTCCCTTGTCTTGTCTGCTAGCTGATAGCTGAAAGCTGACAGCTGATAGCTAAATAACCATTGCATCTTCATACGTTATATTGTATAATTAGCCTTCCAAATCGAAAAACAATAAAGGAAAAAGTTAAAAGGAAAAAGGTAAAAGTGTGGAACGTTCTGAATGAGATATTCAAATAAGATTCCACAATGAAAACAGATTTTTTATCCGCCAAAATTTGTAAAATTTTGGCGAGATCTCGCAAAAAAAGATAAAGAGGCGGACTTTTTACTTTTGCCTTTTTACTTAAATCAAAGAAAGGGGTTCAAAAATGGCTGTATCATACAAAGACCTTGGGTTAGTTAATACCCGTGAAATGTTCAAAAAAGCTATGGCAGGTAAATATGCTGTTCCTGCATATAATTTTAATAATATGGAACAATTACAGGCTATCATAACTGCTTGTGTTGAAACTCAATCTCCTGTCATCCTTCAAGTATCAAGCGGTGCCAGAAAATATGCTAATCAGACTATGTTAAGGTTCATGGGACAAGGTGCAGTTGAAATGATGAAAGAAATGGCTGCTGCAAAAGGGTTGAAACAGATACCTATAGCTCTACACCTTGATCATGGAGATACTTTTGAACTTTGTAAATCCTGTATTGATACAGGGTTTTCATCTGTTATGATAGATGGTTCACATCATTCTTATGAAGAGAATGTTGCGCTAACTAAAAAAGTAGTTGAATATGCACATAAATTTGATGTAACAGTTGAAGGTGAATTAGGGGTATTAGCTGGTATAGAAGATGATGTTGTAGCCTCAGAATCCACATATACCCATCCTGAAGAGGTAATTGATTTTGTGCAAAGAACAGGTGTTGATTCTCTAGCAATATCAATAGGGACTTCCCATGGAGCAAACAAATTTAAACCAGCACAGTGTACAAAAAATAAAGATGGGGTATTTATTCCTCCTCCTTTAAAGTTCGAAATCTTAGCTGAAATAGAAAAGAAACTTCCAGGTTTTTCAATAGTTTTACATGGTTCTTCTTCAGTACCTCAAGAAGCAGTTAAAATAATCAATGAAAACGGCGGAGCTTTAAAAGATACTATAGGTATTCCTGAAGAACAGTTAAGAAAAGCAGCAGCTTCAGCAGTATGTAAAGTAAATATTGATTCAGACGGCAGATTGTGGATGACAGCAGCTATAAGAAAAACTTTTAATGATAAACCTGAGGAATTTGACCCAAGGAAATATTTAGGACCTGCAAGAGATGCCCTTGTTGAGATGTATAAAAAGAAAAATGTTGATGTTCTAGGTTCTGCTGGTGGCGCGTAAACAATTAATAACATTATAAAACCGTTAGCCGTGAACCGTAATCCCTAAACCGTATTGGTTAACTGCGGATCAGGGTTTACGGTTAACGGTTTTTCCGCATTTATTTTTATAAAAACACAACAACAGAAAATGTATGAAACAATCCACAAAAAATATTATAATAAATATATCCTGTATTGTCACAGCAATTATAGTTACTTGTGTTTTTTTCGAGTTTTTTTTTAGATATAAAGAATATAGGAAAAAACAAGCTATTAAGAGTTTTGAGTATTTGCCTGGTATTCCTTCTAAGGATAATAAAGGTTTTAGGGAAAAGATAAATTTATTTGAAAAAGGAGATAATTCAACACGGATCCTTGTTCTTGGGGATTCCTATTCGTGGGGAGATAAAATAAAAGATCCTAAAGATATTTGGCCAAATATTCTCCAGAAAATATTAGCAAAGGAATATCCCAAAAGAAAAATAGAAGTTGTTAACTTGGCTTGTTGTGGTTTTACGACTGTTAATGAAATGGAAGTTTTTTATAAGGTAGGGCTGAGGATGCAGCCGGATATAGTTGTTGTTCAATTTACATTGAATGACCCATTGCCAAGCGGACCGGGCTTAAAAAGAGTAGGCAGTGACTGGCTTTCAGAACAAAATGCAGTAACATCTGTTCCAGAACAAAAAAGGGATGTTAAGAAAAAAGGATTTTCTGAGACCTTTCGCAAAAAAAGTGCTTTTTATAGATGGCTTTCTACTAGATTTGGCTATTTAGAAATGAAACAACAAAACAGATCTTTTTATGATCCTCTTTATAAAGAGGATTTCCAAGGTTGGCAAGCATGCAAAAAAAGCTTACAACTTATTTCTGACGGGGCAAAAAAAATAAATGCAAAAACAATTCTTATGATAGCACCATATTTTTTGCCTGGTAAATGGACAAACGAAACATATCCTTTAAAACATTTGAATGCAAAAGTAATAGATGCAGGGGAAAATGCAAATATGATGGTACTGGATCTTTTTCAGTCCTTTGTTGATAAAGGCAGGGATTTTGGATCATATAAAGCTTTATATGGACAAGATGGGCATCCAAATGAAACTGCACATAAAATAATGGCTCAAACACTCGATCAGTTTATTCGTAAAAATAATCTTATACGATAAGTCAAGGTGATATTGTATGTCGCAGGTCGTATGTTTTACGGTTAATAGGCTTTTTAGTCAATAATTAGGCTAGTCAACTTTTTACTTGCTATAATCAAGTATTATAGTATAATATGGCAAAAATATAATATTAACACGAAAGATCCCGAGCTAGCACTTGGGATGTTTGCTCTTATAAGTATATTCCTTTAAATAATGTATATATTAACGGGATCAACAGGAAAGTTCTTCCAAAAGAAATCTTTTTAAAATCACAAGATACAGTTTAGTGTATTAAATGGAGGGTTATATATGTCAGATCTACTTAAACAAACAGAGGAAATCACTAAAATAATACTGGAAGCTAAGAAAAAAGCTCAAATAGAAACAAAAGAGGATAAATCTAAGGATTTTGTCTCGAATAATACGGATATTGAATGGCCTATTAATTGTGTTGTTGGACCTGGTCTTGAAGGTGCAATAGCATGTACTAGCAAAATCGGATATGTCAATGGAGCAAAAGGCTGGCTCATTTACAGAGGCTATGATATCTTTGATCTTTGTGCATATTCTACTTTTGAGGAAGTATCATATCTTTTAATACACGGGAAATTACCTACTAAGGATGAACTCGATATTTTTAATAAAAAACTTATAAACTATAGGGATATAAATTATACTATTAAACTTTTGATGGGGTTGAACGTAGAAGAAATGAATACAATGGCAGTACTTAGAATAGGGACAAATTTTATTAGGCACGATAGTACTTTTATAGACAGTAAATACTATAAACCTGATTTTAATTCTCATATTAGTTCAGATGAAGATTCTATTCCTATGGAAACAAAACCTATGGGTGAAAAAGAAGCTATTTATGAGTTTAAAAAAGCAGATTATCAGGAGAAATCTAAAATAATGGAAAAAGAACTTGTTGATCCTATAGGCTACAAATCTTCTTATAGGCTATTATCAGGTGTGGCATCAGTTGCAGGAGCAGTAGCAAGGTTAAGACAAGGGAAGCTTCCTATTGAACCAAATCCGGAACTTTCTTTTGCTGCAAATCTTATATATATGACCACTGGAAAGATCCCAACGCCTGTTGAAGAAAGAATAATGGATGTTTCTTTGATCCTGCATGCTGATCATGGTATGAATGCCAGTACTTTTGCAACAATGGTAGTTGCTTCTACCTTGTCTGATATGTATTTTGCAGTTGGTTCAGGTATTGCAGCGTTGAATGGTCCTTTACATGGGGGGGCTAATGCAGAAGTTCTTAAAATGTTAAAAGAAATTGGGGATATTGATAATGTTGAACAATGGTATGAAAAAAAACAGCAAAATAAAGAGAAAGTCATGGGCTTTGGACATAGGGTTTATAAAGCCTATGATCCACGAGCACGAGTCTTAGGGCCTCTTGCAGAATATCTTATTCAAAATAGTGACAATAAAGAGTCTAAAAAAATATTTAAGATAGCACAAAAACTTGAAGAGCAGGTTATAGCACACTTAGGAAAAGAAAAGAAAATATTCCCTAACGTAGATTTTTATTCGGGAATAGTTTATTCTTGTTTAAATATTCCTGTAGAGCTTTTCACTCCATTTTTTGCTGTTAGCCGTGTTTCAGGTTGGACTGCAAGGGTTATTGAATACGTACAGAGAAATAGAATATTCAGACCAAGAGCACTCTATATAGGAGAGTTTGATAAGGAATATGTTCCTATAGACAAGAGATAATAGGTATTAGTATCAGTGTCAGTGTCTGTGTCTGTTGTAGATCGTTCTGAAAGAGGTTTTTAAAAAAGATATTTGGATGTTCTTGTGCAGAAACAGACACAGGAACAGACACAAATAGGAGTTAACATGATAGTACTTACAGGCGGAGCAGGATTTATAGGGAGTTGTTTTTTAAAAAAACTTAATGATGAAGGTTACAAAGATATTGTTGTAGTTGATGATCTGGAACATGAAGATAAATGGAAAAATCTTGTAGGGAAGACTTTTATTGAATACATCCAAAAAGATACGTTTATTGATCTTGTTCAACAAGGAAAGATCAAGGACCCCGATGCTATCATCCATATGGGGGCATGCAGCAGCACCACTTGTACAGATAATGAATACCTTATTAAGAACAATTATGAGTATTCCAAAAAATTAGCTCTTTGGGCAGAGAGATCAAAAGTATATTTTATGTATGCATCTTCTGCTGCTACCTATGGGGATGGAAACCAAGGATATGATGATGATCATTCAAAGATAAAAGAATTGGCGCCTCTTAATATGTATGGATATTCAAAACAGATCTTTGATCTTTGGATACTTAGAAATGGTTATCAGAAGAATACTGTAGGTTTAAAATTCTTTAATGTTTTTGGGCCTAATGAGTACCATAAAAAAGAAATGATGAGTATTGTTTGTAAAAAGATCAATGATGTTTCTGCTAACGGAAAAATAACATTATTTAGATCATATAAAGAGGCTTACAAGGATGGAGAGCAAAAACGAGATTTTATTTATGTCAAAGATGCTATTGATGTTATGTTCTTCTTCTTTTCGCATCAGGATAGGTCAGGGATATATAACCTTGGTACAGGACAAGCAAAAACGTGGAATGATATAGCTTTTGCAATGTTCAAAGCAGTAGGTAAAAAACCTAATATTGAATATATTGAAATGCCGGAATATTTAAAAGAAAAATATCAGTATTTTACAGAAGCGAAAATAAACAAACTCAGAGATGCCGGATATTTAAAAGAATTCACACCCCTTGAACAAGCCATTAAAGATTATGCGGATTATCTGTTAGAATCTAAATATCTATAATTTATTGACTTTGACAGGAAAACTTGTTATTATATCCTATATATCATGATCTTTGCAGATATCAGAGTTTTTTAGTTTATTTATTGGAGGGAAATAATGAGCAACATTTCCATGTGGATGGCAAATGAATATGTAGTTAGCGATGGTGAAAAAACAGTATATGATGCATGTGTTTTAATGAAGGAAAAAGACCTTGATGCTATAATGATAGCAGAAAATGATCGGTTAAAGGGTATTTTCACGGAACATGACCTATTGCATAGAATAATACTTCCTGGGAAAGATTCTAAAAAAGTATTAATAAAAGAGGTTATGACTGAAAACATCAAGACTATAAATATTGAGACAGAGTACAAGCAGGTCTACGATCTTATGTTAGTCAATAATATACAGCATTTGCCCGTTCTAAAAGATGGAAAGATGACTGGATTGGTGTATTTGAGAGATCTTCTTAGATTTAACACAAGGACTATGGAAAAAAACTTACAAGATCAGGAAAAAGAGATAGAGTTTATAAGGAATATGCTGGATGAAACCAATGATGAAAGAAATCGAAAACTTTATATGGAAAACCTGAGACTGCAAAGTCTTATTCGAATAGATGACCTTACAGGATTATATAACCACAAATATTTTGAAGAAATTCTTGTAAAAGAAATGGCAAGAGCAAAGAGATATCATCGACCTGTTACTTTGCTTTTCTTGGATATTGATTATTTCAAACATTATAATGATATAAATGGGCATGAAGCAGGAAATGTTGTTCTTAAGCAATTAGCAGATATTCTTAAGAATACATCAAGGCAGTCAGATACGGCAGTTAAAGTATCTTCTATTGATATTGTTGCAAGATATGGCGGTGAAGAATTTGTAATTGTTCTGCCTGAAACAGATAAAAACGGCGGGTTTGCCCGTTCTGAAAGAATTCTAAAAGATGTTAGGGAATATTCTTTTGTTAACAGGGAATCTCAGCCTAATGGAAAATTGACTATTTCTATTGGTGTAGCTGAATTTCCAAATGATGCCATTGATTGGAGCGATCTTATTAAAAGAGCAGATGAAGCGCTTTATAAAGCTAAGAATAAAGGAAGAGATAGAGTTGTTTAATTCGATATACATAAGTACAATAAAAAAGGCAGCTTTATCGCTGCCTTTTTTATTGTTTATAAATAGTTTCCGTAGGTAGTATGTCGTATATCGTATATCGTGGTAGAACGTCCTGAATTATGACGCGAGCTACGAGCCACGAGCTTCGAGCTAGTGGAAGGTTCTATATAGAGTTTATAGGGCTTAGAAGTCAGAGGTCAGAGATCAGATGTCAGTGATTAGAAAGGTTAATAAGGCTTTAGTGAATAGTATTAATTTATATGGTTAACGATTTACGCATAACAACGTTTAACGTCTAACGTCTAACGCTTAACGTCTAACGAATATAGGTGCTTTCATGAAAAACCAAAGATATATTGCCCACATAGATATGGATGCCTTTTTTGCCTCTGTAGAGCAAAGAGATAATTCCCAATATAAGAATAAGCCTGTGATAATAGGTTCTGATCCTAAGGAAGGATCTGGAAGAGGCGTTGTTGCAACATGTTCATATGAAGCTAGAATTTATGGGATCCATTCAGCTATGCCTATATCTATTGCGTATAAAAAGTGTCCTAATGGGATATTTTTAAGACCAAATATGGAAAAATATGTACAAATTTCAGATGAAATATATGATATTTTTCATGAGTTTACTCCAGATGTAGAACCTGTTAGTATAGACGAAGCATTTTTGGATATTACCCATACTGCACATTTATTCAAAGGACCAGAAAAGACATGTAAAAAGATCAAAGAAAGAATAAAGGAAGAGACTTTACTTACAGCTTCCTGCGGACTTGCGGCAAGTAAAATGGTAGCCAAAATAGCATCAGATATTGGAAAACCGGATGGGTTTGTGCATGTGCCTTATGATAATACAAAAGAGTTTTTACATCCATTATCAATAGATAAAATTTCGGGAATAGGCCCTAAAACAACAAAGATCCTGCAAAAACATGGGATATATAAGATCGAACATCTTGCTAAAAAGAATATAGAATTATTAGCAAAACTGCTGGGTAAAAACGCATATTTTTTTTGGGGAATAGCAAATGGAATTGATAATGCAGAAATTTATGTTTCAAAAGAAACCGGATCAATTAGCAAAGAATACACTTTTGATAATGATACATCTGACCAAAAACTCATTGAAAGTATATTCATGAGCTTATCAGAATATATTTCTGCTAGCATGAGAAATGAAAATATTTTTTCAGATACCATTGTGATAAAGATCAGAACGGATGATTATCAGACAATCACAAGAACAAAAAAGTTGTTCGTGCCCACCAATTATGTAGATGATATTTTTACAAATGCAGGAAAACTTTTTCTGGAAAATTTTGACAAGACAAAAAAAATTAGACTGATAGGGATCAAAATGGCAAAAATAAATAAAAAAAATCAACATACTCTATTTTGTGAAAGTGATAATGAAACAAAAGAAAAAATTCACAGTGTCGTCGAAAAAATAAACAAAAAACATGGCAGGGAAAAGATCCAAAGAGCTGTTGCAAAAAGACGGTAATAAAAAAACGCTTCAACACCTTGACAAATAGCAAATTGTCAGGTAAATTTTCATTAAAGATATTTGAAATATTTAAAGTGGAAACAAATAATAAGTTTTATGCAAAGCATATTGCATTTCACTTATTGGTGTTTCAAAAAGGAGGTGGCAAAGTGGCGGTAAAGAAAAAAGCAGCAAAGAAAAAAGTTGCTAAGAAAAAAGTAGTAAAGAAAAAAGTTGCTAAGAAAAAAGTAGCTAAGAAAAAAAAGAAATAATAGTACTTATAGAATCGAAAAAAATGGGGCAGGAAATATCCTGCCTCATTTTTTTTTATTATAATTAATTCATTCCATGCGGATAGTTTTTTTACAGGTATCGGTTTTTGAATTGGTAAAAAAAATATATAAAAAAACTTTTCTGAAGCAATAGTTAAAATTTGGTTGCAAAAGACTTCTTTCGTAGTATAATAGTGACAAAACAAAAAGGAGGAGTTTTTATGAAGAAAAAGGGATTATTTCTATTAGTAATTATTGTTCTTAGCTGTTTTATGGTTACAGCAGTGTATGCTCAAGCACAAAAAGAAAAAGAGCAAAAACCATGGTGGAAGAGGATCTTTTCGTATCCTGTTAAAGTAACAGAAGAGTCAGTTAACATAACAGCAGATGCAGTGAAAACCACTGGAAAAGGTGCTAAAAAGGAATTAGAGAATCTTAAGGGAATGGCTCAAGGGGATAAGGAAATGGCTAAGCAAGTTGTAACTGATCCTATTGTAGGAACAGGTAATAATATTGCTGATACCTCTAAGAAGATCGTAGACATGCCAAAAACTGCAGCGCAAGAATAAAAAACAGTTAAAGCTTAAATAAAAAAAGCCCCATATAATGTAAATATGGGGCTTTTTTATTGGAAGAAGAAATATTACGCATTTAGTGATTTTTCAATATCTCCAAGAACTGGGTCTGTTTTTTTCAGAAAAGCTACTCCTACATTGCAAGTTCCGTTCTCATTATCCTCTATTCTTACAACTTTGCCGAGTATTTTATCATTTAATATCATAGCATTGGATTCGATTTCATGGCAAATGTTAGCAGTTCTATGATCAACGTTCAAAAGAAGAAGGCTGGATATATTTGGAGCTAAAGATGTATCTGTAGCGAAAAGTATACCGGAAATACTAAGGTTTTTTGATACAGCTTCCATTAGATCAGTTAACGAATTTTTATTGGATGTAGGTGTTATGGTCTTATAATGTATTGATTTACTATAATCATATCTTAAGAAATTTCTTTTCTCATTAAAATCTAGTGACATTTTGCCTCCTTGTTAATAAGTAATTATATAACAAGTATGTTTTTTTGGCAATAAAATTAAAAAATGTAGGGGCGAAAAATTCCCTATACCAGAATTTTTCGCCCCTACGAGAATGGAGCGAGAGACCGGGCTCGAACCGGCGACATTCACGTTGGCAACGTGATGCTCTACCAACTGAGCTACTCTCGCAAATCATGAAAAATTTTACTTACCTTAGTGTCTGATCACAGTTCAGGTTTATATATATGCCCTTCGAAGCTTTCGGCACTTCGTGCCTCACTTGCTTTTCTCAGGACATGGTGAGCAAGTCATTGACATTTTTGATGTCAATGACGCGTCGAACCATGGTACCCGCACAAGGAGTCGAACCTTGGACCCACTGATTAAGAGTCAGTTGCTCTACCAGCTGAGCTATGCGGGCAAATTATTTTAGTTCTGCGTATTATATCATACTACTTTTTGAATGCAAGAGCTTTTTGCCAAAATATTGATCATAAATAAGTTTTATTTTAATATATTCAAAAGTAGTAATATATTACAATATATATATACTCCTATTTGCTTGACTTTTTGAAGTATCTACTATATTATATAACCATTATTTTATAATGTGTCAGATAAAAAAAGAAAAATACTAAAGGAGGCTTTTAATGAGGATAATGGATTTCCTTAATAAAAAAGCAGTTGTTGCAGATCTCAAATCTAAGGAAAAAAAGGATATTATAGAAGAATTATTGGATGCTCTTATCGAAGGAGGATCCTTAAAAAAATCACAAAAGCAAGCAGCTGTTCAAGCGCTTATGAATAGAGAAGAACTGGGTTCTACAGGTATAGGACAGGGAATAGGCGTTCCTCATGCTAAACTGCCTGACCTAAAAGAGTTGATAGGCGCTTTTGGCTTATCAAGAAATGGGGTTGATTTTGAATCTCTTGATGGAGATATGGTTTATATTTTCTTTCTAATACTTGCACCTGAAGAATCTGCTGGCCCTCATTTGAAAGCTTTAGCAAGGTTATCAAGACTTTTGAAGGATAAATTTTTCAGAGATATGCTAAAAAATGCTAAAGATGCTAAAGAAATAGTTAAGATAATCTCAGATGAAGATCAAAGGCGATAGGATTTTAATTGATTTAAAGATCTTTAGTTATGTGTTATCCGTAATCTGTTATGAATAATAGAATATTCCGAAAAGGATTTCAAGAAACGTATTTAGAATCATCATTTACACAGACAGATAACACATAACAGATAACTTTACAAAAGGAATAATGCAGAAATTAAAATGGCTTTATCCTGGGATGCTCATAAAAAGATGGATCTTCTTTACCACCATAGGGGTCTTTCTTATTTCTATGGGGTTTACCGTAGTTATTTCAGAACAGTTTGCGACAAGTAGGACATTTGGAAGTATTATAGTTTTCATAGGGATCATCTGTGTTATAAGCGGTATAAAGCGAATGATAAGATCTTTTATAAGTGTTTTACTTCCTAATGAAGATGAAAGATTAGTCGATAGATTTTTTTCCAGAAGAGTATTGGCAAAAGGTATAAAAGTAGTTGCTATAGGCGGGGGACATGGTTTATCAACCTTATTGCAGGGATTAAAACGGTATACAAATAATATAACAGCTATTGTGACTGTTGCAGATGACGGAGGTTCTTCAGGTAGATTAAGAGAGGAATTTGATGTTCTTCCTCCAGGAGATATACGTAACTGTTTGGTCGCACTTGCTAATGAAACTGCTTTACTTGGGGATCTGTTCCAATTTAGATTTAAAGAAGGAGGACAGGCTTTAAAGGGACATAATTTCGGGAATCTTTTTATTACTGCAATGACAAGAGTTACCGGTGATTTTGAAAAGGCCATAAAAGAATCAAGTAAAGTTTTAGCCATAAGAGGTAAAGTTGTTCCATCAACTACAGCTAAAGTAATACTTTCAGCACAATATAAGGATGGTTCAGTCATAAGAGGAGAAAGTAAGATCCCTGAAAAACAGATCCCTATAGAAAGAA
Source organism: Candidatus Omnitrophota bacterium (assembly GCA_028702395.1). Classification (GTDB taxonomy): domain Bacteria; phylum Omnitrophota; class Gorgyraeia; order JABMRN01; family JABMRN01; genus JAQVOV01. The sequence goes on along the minus strand of JAQVOV010000003.1, from coordinate 11,696 downwards.
TGTTCATTGAGCCAGAAGATTGTATTCCTACTGATGATGCTATAACTGCTATAAGAGAAGCAGATGTTATTGTTATAGGACCAGGTAGTCTTTATACAAGTATCATGCCTAATCTTCTGATAAAAGGGTTGGCTAAAGAGATACAGAAAAGTAAAGTTAAAAAAATATATATATGCAATGTTATGACACAGCCAGGAGAGACCGACAATTATACATTAAGTGATCATTTAGATGCTATTATAAAACATACAGCAGAAGGGCTCATTGATTATGTTGTTGTTAATAATCAAAATGTTCCGAACAGTTTGCTAGAAAAATACGAAAAAGAAGGTGCTTATCCTGTTAAAAAGGATAAAGAAGAAATAAAGAAACTTGGTGTAAAAATAGTAACAGCCAATATCATAAACTCCCAGGATTATATCAGGCATAATCCTAAGAGGTTGGCTAAAATAATACTGGATATTGTATCAAGTGTTTTTTGAAACGATGATGCATTATCCTTTTTGAGAGTATATTGGGAAAAGTTTATTTATTATTGGTTATCCATAATCATCAGCCATGTGATAATTTCGGCTGGGTTATTGAAGATGCATTTCAAAAGGCATATAAGCCCTTTATTGATGTACTTGAAAAATATCCTGATATAAAGGTTGCTTTACACTATTCTGGAAGTCTTTTCGAATGGATAGATAAAAATAGGCCGCAGTTCTTTGATAGGATAAAAAAACTCATCTGCAATGGACAAATCGAGCTCTTATCAGGTGGATTTTATGAGCCAATATTGAGTTTATTGTCTGAAAATGACAGAATATCACAGATACAGCAAATGAATGATTTTATAAAGGAAAGATTTTTAATAGTTCCAAAAGGTTTGTGGCTAACTGAAAGGGTATGGGATCCGGATCTTGTTACGACATTCAATAAGACAGGATTGTCTTATACAATGCTTGATAACAATCATTTTAAAAAGGCCGGAATTAATGCTGAGATCATTAAAGATTATTATGTTTTAAATACAGGATTTAAAGTTTTTTGCGGCAATAAGACATTAAGATATATAATGCCTTTTGGAAAAGTAAGTGATGTTAAAAATTATTTCTCGAAAGCACGTGATAATGACAAGGATACCTGTTTGGTGTTTTCAGATGATGGAGAAAAATTCGGATTTTGGCCTAAAACATATGATTGGGTGTATAAAAAGAAATGGCTCGAGAGTTTTTTTGATATGCTTTCAGAAAACAAGGATCTAATTGAAACAATAACACCCGAAGCTATTTTCACTAAAAAAGAGGGCGTTTTTTTGAAGAACATTCCTGCTGCGAGTTATAGCGAAATGGAGCAATGGGCAAATGGTCATTTTGAGAATTTTCTTTTAAAATATCCTGAAGTGGAGCGTATGCATAAAAGAATGGGACTATTAAGTTTGCGGATATGTGATCTTGAAAAAAAACATGGAAAAGATCCAGGAAATATCGTTAAAGCAAAAAAGCAATTATTTATGTCTCAAACAGGATGTGTTTATTGGCATGGTGTTTTCGGAGGGTTTTATCTTAACCATTTAAGAGAAGGTTTTTATAGACATATTATAAATGCAGAAAAATATTTGGACGAATTAGAACCTAAATCTAATATAAGTGAATATGGACAAAAAGAAGATCTTGTCATAAGACTTGATAACAATGATCTATCTTTACATATAAAGCCAGGACGTAGAGGAGAGATAGTTGAAATAGATTGCAAGGATAAGTCGCTGAATATCGTTAATACGGTTTCAAGGAAAGTTGAACCGTATCATGATAAGATAAAAAAAAGGTCATTTTTAGATATTGTCTCTCTTAAAAAACAAATACAGGATAGAAAGTTCTTTAATATATACGATCTTCTTGGTTCAAAGAAGAAATGTTTGGCAAAAGTTCTTGCGTATGATAAATCAGATAAAAGTGCTTTTATTGACAAGTTTATTTTCGGAAAATATTCAATAAAAGATATGATCCATGCAAAGGAAAGAAATTTACAGGAATTATCTGTTGAACTCTATGAGGTAGTAAACATAAATAAAGACGGTAAAAGATCTGTTGAAATGCATAAGACAGAGACTGTACAGCATGCCGATGTTTCTTTTGATATAAAAAAAGAAATTGGTTTAGAACAGTCAAATAGTTTTTATGTTCTTTATGAACTTAAAAATATAGGAGTGCGTAAAGCAAAAGGGTTTTTTGCAACAGAGGTCAATTTATCAATATATAATGAGAAGATGTGTTGTGAACAACAGTTCAAGAATGTCAATAATTTGTTTTTAAATGACCAATGGACTTCTTCTCAAATAAGCATAAAGATATCAGAGCCGGTGGATATATGGATCATACCTGTTTACACAGTTAATGAGTCAGAAGAAGGCTTGGATAGAACTTACCAGTATAGCAGGATGCTTTTTATGAAAAAAGTGTGCTTAGTGAAGGAAGAAAAAAATAATTTAAAGTTTGAAATAAAGGTAACATAAAATGAGATTTGAAAGAGAAGTAACAATACAGAATAAAACAGGGCTTCATGCTAGGCCGGCAGCTTTGTTTGTACAGATAGCCAATAAATATGATAGTGAGATCACAGTTGAAAAAGATGGTGAAAGTGTCAACGGTAAATCCATTATGGGAATACTTATGCTTGCAGCAGAAAAAGGGTCTGTTGTCACAATAAAAGCATATGGCAGTGATGCCAGACAAGCGGTCGAAGAACTTATTGGTGTTTTATCTAAAACTGAAGAGGATCAATTTGGAGGGGCAATAAAATGAGTTCAGAACAAATAATATTACAGGGGATACCTGCTGCTTCAGGAGTTTCTATCGGAAGAGCGTATCTTATGGATAGCGAAGAATTTGTTATTGCTAAAAGGAATATTTCGCCAAAAGAGATAAAAACAGAACTTCATAAATTCCAAGAAGGACTTATAAAAACAAGAGAAGAACTTCTTGAAATAAAAAATCGTATATCAGAAGAGATGGGGTCTGAACAGGCTGAGATCTTTACAGCACATCTTTTGGTAATAGAGGATCCAATACTTATCAATGATGTTGTTTCTAAGATAAAAAACGATCTATTAGGTGTTGAATGTGTTTTTCTTGAAGTTATGAAGAGATATATCAATGTTCTTTCTAATACTAATGATGAATATTTGAGAGAAAGAGTCAGTGACATAAATGATGTTGGTAAAAGGGTATTGAGGAACTTGCTTGGTTCAAAAAAAGATTACTTTGAAATGTTAGATGAAAATTCAATTGTTGTTGCATACGATCTTTCACCTTCTGATACAGCAACAATGCATAAAAAGAATGTCAGGGCTTTTTGTACTGATATAGGAGGTAAAACCTCGCACACTGCTATTATGGCAAAGTCACTGGAAATACCGGCTGTTGTAGGATTGGAGGTCGCTAGTTCAAAGATAAAGAATGGGGATGTTCTGATAGTAGACGGAACTCATGGAAAAATAGTCATTAATCCTACAGCTCAAACCCTTGCTAAATATAAAGCTGAGCAAAAAAAGTTTTTTGAGTTCGAGAAAGACCTGGCTTTTATTAAGGATCTTCCCGCAGAAACAATAGATGGGAAAAAAATAAGTCTTGCAGCTAATATTGAAATGCCTGAAGATGTAGAATCTGTAATTGCACACAATGCTGAGGGGATAGGTCTTTACAGAACGGAATATTTTTATATGAACAGACAAGGAGTTCCCGGAGAAGAGGAACTTTTTCAAGCATATAAAACTGTTGCTGAAAAAATGAAAACTAATTCTGTTATTGTGAGGACATTGGACCTTGGCGGAGATAAGTTTTTATCATCTTTACATGTTCCTAGGGAAATGAACCCTTTTATGGGGTGGCGTGCTATACGTTTTTGTCTTGCAAGACCTGATATATTTAAAACGCAGCTAAGAGCTATTTTAAGAGCTTCTGCTTACGGCAATTTAAAACTTATGTATCCAATGATCTCCGGGCTTGCAGAGTTGAGAAGTGCAAATAAAATGTTAAATGAAGTCAGGGAAGAATTGCATAGAGAATCTATCCCTTTTGATGAGAAAATGGAAATAGGTGCTATGATAGAAGTGCCTTCTGCAGCAATAGCAAGTGATCTTCTAGCAGCAGAAGTGGATTTTTTCAGTATTGGGACAAATGACCTTATTCAATATGCATTAGCTGTAGATAGAGTAAATGAGAAGATAGCATATTTATATAAATCATCACATCCTTCAGTGTTACGTTTAATAAAAATGATAATAGATAATGCACATAAGAAGAATATCTGGGTAGGAATGTGCGGAGAAATGGCAGGAGATCCTCTTTTTACTATCTTATTACTCGGTATGGATCTGGATCATTTCAGTATGTCTCCTGTCAATTTACTGGAAATAAAAAAAATAGTTAGATCAGTGACATATAGCGACGCAAAGAAATTTGCTAAAAAAGTCCTTTCATTAAAAACAACAATTGAAATAGATGATATTATACATAAGAAATTAAGAGATGTTCTGCCAGATATGATGGTGGATGT
>JAQVOV010000003.1:0-7054 GCA_028702395.1 Candidatus Omnitrophota bacterium | reverse complement strand
GATCAGTGACATATAGCGACGCAAAGAAATTTGCTAAAAAAGTCCTTTCATTAAAAACAACAATTGAAATAGATGATATTATACATAAGAAATTAAGAGATGTTCTGCCAGATATGATGGTGGATGTGGATTAATAGTTGATAGATAATAGAATAAATTGATAAAAAAGACAGTTTAGTCCAACGGATCTATTAGTTTTACTGGCTAGAGGAAGATATTAAAAGTGGTTTCGTCATAACTTGTTTTCGGGAAGTGAGTCATGTGTAATGAGTAGTGAGTCTTTTGAGGAAAACTAGAATTTAGATTTCCACAGCCCGCCTGCCCTGCCGGCAGGCGGGCGGCTGGCAGGTAGACACAATACACAGTACTCATGACGCATAGACATAATTATGGAGGTAAAATGAAAGTATTAATTCTAGGGGCAGGATATGGTACGAGGTTATATCCTTTGACTATAAGTACTCCTAAAGCATTATTAGAAGTTGGGGGAAGGACTATTCTCGATAGGTTGTTTGATAATATTTTTTCTGTTAAAGAATGTACAGGTGCATATATAGTCAGCAATGATCTTTTTTATGAGAATTTCTGTGAATGGGCTAAGAAGAAAAAAAACGAGGAAAATTTCAGTGATAAAATCATAGAAGTTGTTAATGATGGAACAATGTCAAATGAGGATAGATTAGGAGCTATTGGCGATATAGTTTTCGGTGTTGAACAGTTCGATATATCGGAAGACTTTATGGTTGTTGGAAGTGATAATCTCTTTGATTTTAGACTTAATGATTTTTATGCTTTTGCATTATCTAAAAATAACAAAGCTTGCCTTGCTTTACATGATATTGAAGATATAGAGATGGCCCATATGTATGGTATTGCAATTGTAGAAGAAGGAACTTCAAGGATTCTGGATTTTCAGGAAAAACCCAAAGAGCCTAAAAGTACATTGGCTGCAACTGCTGTTTATTTTTACCCAAAAGAGAAACTTAAGGAACTCAAAGAATATATGAAGACAGACTTTTCAAAAGATGCTCCAGGGAATTTCATTAAATGGCTTAGTACAAAAGAAGATGTATATGGGTATGTTTTTAGTGAAAAATGGTATGATATAGGGGATAAAAATTCCCTGAAAAAAGCAGACAAAGAATTAACTGAAAAAGAGAAAGGAAAAGAATAATATGCACGAGAAAGATTTTATTTTCACATCGGAAAGTGTAACAGGCGGACATCCAGACAAGGTTTGTGACCAGATCTCTGATAGCATTTTAGATGCTATCTATAAAGATGATCCTAATGGAAGAGTTGCTTGTGAAACTATGGTAACGACCGGACTTGCTATTGTTGCAGGAGAAATAACGACATCTACATATGTTGATATTCCATCTATAGTACGAAATACTATAAAAGAGATAGGATATACAAGTGCTTTGTACGGATTTGATTACCATACTTGCGGGGTTATTTGTTCTATACAGAAACAATCTCCGGATATTGCTATGGGTGTTGATACAGGCGGAGCAGGGGATCAAGGGATGATGTTCGGATATGCTTCTAACGAAACAAAAGAACTTATGCCTTTACCTATTTCTTTGGCACATAAATTAACAAAAAGATTACACGATCTAAGAGAACAAAAGATAGTGGATTACCTTAGACCTGATGGAAAAAGCCAGGTTACTGTAGAATATAAGAATGGGAAACCTAAACAAGTAACAGCCGTTGTGTTAAGTGCTCATCATGATCATAAAGTAAATTTAAAAGACATTAAGCATGATCTTAAAAAACTTGTCATTGATCAAATAATACCAAAACAACTTGTTTCAAAAGATATGAAAATATTCATTAATCCTACAGGTCGTTTTGAAATAGGCGGACCTATGGGAGATACAGGTGTAACAGGACGAAAGATCATTGTTGATACTTATGGAGGATTTGCAAGTCATGGCGGAGGAGCTTTTTCCGGCAAAGATCCTTCAAAAGTAGATAGATCTGCTTCATATATGGCAAGATATATAGCAAAAAATATTGTTGCTGCAGGTATTTCTGATAGAGCACAAGTTCAGCTTGCATATGCAATAGGTGTTGCTGAACCTGTGAGTGTAATGGTTGACACATTCAAGGCAGGAAAAGTTGATGATCAAAAAGTTGAAAAAGCTGTTAGAAAAACATTTGATCTAACACCTGTTGGGATAGTTGAAAGCCTTAAACTTAGAAGACCTATCTATCAAAAAACAGCAGCATATGGACATTTTGGAAGAGAAGAAGAAGGGTTTGCCTGGGAAGAGATAGATAAAGTCAAGGAACTTAAAGCGAATCTTAAATAGAGGCAATAGCCGATAGTTATTTGTGTGTGTTATGTGTGTGAGTGGTGGATGATTCTTAATAAAAGTTTGGAAAAACTATTTTTAGAATGTTCCAACACACACACAGATAACGGATAACAGATAACAAGTGCTATAAAGGGGGCTAACAAATGGCCGATATAAAAAAAATAGCAGTATTAACAAGTGGCGGGGATGCGCCAGGCATGAATGCTGCAATAAGAAGTGTTGTAAGAACTGCAGTATATAATAATATTGAAGTTATGGGTATAAAACATGGGTATAATGGATTAATTCAAGGCCAGTTCATTTCCATGAATGCTCGAAGTGTCAGCAATATTTTAAGTGTTGGTGGAACTATTCTAAAAACTTCCAGATCACTTGAATTCATGAAGCCAGAAGGAAGAACAAAGGCTTTTAAAAACCTTAAAAAGCATAATATAGATTGTCTTATTGTTATAGGCGGTAATGGTTCTTTTACAGGTGCGATCGTATTACAGAAAGAACATGATATTAATATCATAGGTATTCCAGGGACAATAGATAATGATATCAATGGTTCTGATTACACGGTTGGATGTTCCACAGCTTTAGATACAGCTTTAGATGCTATAGATAAGATAAGAGATACAGTCAATAGTATGGAGCGTATATATGTTATTGAAGTAATGGGCAGGGAAGAGCCTTTTCTTGCGTTAAGGGTTGCATTAGCAGGCGGAGCTGAAGATGTGATCTTCCCTCAAACAGAATATGATATTGATAAAATGTGTGATGATATGAGGGCAGGTCATAAAAGGGGAAAGCTCAGTTGGATAATTGTAGTTGCTGAAGGTGTTGCAACTGCACATGATGTTTCAAAACGAATACATGATAATACAGGGTTTGAGGTTAGACCTCTTGTTTTAGGGCATATACAAAGAGGTGGAGGCCCAAATGCTGTTGATAGGATATTAGCATCACAAATGGGAAAAATGGCAGTAGAAGCTGCTATTAGAGGTGAGAAGAACAAGATGGTTGGAATAGAATCCCATAAAGAAGTTTTAACCACATTTGAAAAAGCTATTAAAAAAGATAAAACAAGAACAATGCTTAATGATAATGTTTATAAACTGACAAAGATATTATCAGTTTAATCTTTAAAGATACGATATAGACCAAATATCCCAAAAGAAATATTTGTAAGCCATGCAGAAATAAAAGGATCAATAGATCCGGCTTTGCCAAAAGCTAAACATATTGCAGTTACAGGTATATAAGATAATGCTACAAGTATTGCTTTTGCTATTCCCACCATTGCAGCACCCCTGGCAGTTACCATAGCAAACGGAGCACAGGCTAAGATCATTATTAAACATGAAAAAGGTATGGCTGTTTTATAATATAGGTCAACAGATAATCTTTTTTGTGCAGATCTGCTTCCTCCAAGAAAGACCCTAAGATATCTGTAAAGTTGATTGAAGCTCATGTATTGTGGCTGCCATTGGTTGTTGATAAAATCTAAAGGTGTTTCCTTTAAGTTGATTATTTTATCTTCAAACATTTGAGGAACGCCCTTAAAATTTCCGTTTTCATCAATATTATAGATAACAACACCTTCTCCACGCCATTTATTATTTATCCAAAACATATTATCTGCTGTTAATTTATATACTAAGTGCTGTTCTTTATCTTGAGAATGGATAATTATATTGTGTATAGTATTTGTTGATAGATCAAATTCCTTCACAAAGATCATGTTGTTCCCTTGTCCGTATAAAGCAATATTCTTTATGGAGGAAGTGTTTTTTCTTTTACCAACTTCTAGTTTTTCATATCTTATTCTATTGGCCTTTTGCATGTTATGAGGAATGACCATTTCATTTAACATGAAGATAACAGCGCCTATCACAAGGGAACAAACTATCATAGGTTTTAGGATGTTGAATAGACTGATACCACTGGCTTTCATAGCAACTATTTCATTGGTCTTATTTAAATTTCCTAAAAGAAAAGAACAGGATAAGGCACATGATACAGGGAACAGTTGGACCATTGCAAAGGGCATCATGTAAAAGTAGAACAGCAAAAGAGATCTGGCAGATATGCCTTCCCGCAGTATTTCGTCGAGAAAGCCAAACACATCGCCTATTACAAATATAACGTATAAAAAAATCGAGGAAAAAATAAAAATAAAAATAAAATCTTTAAACAAATGTTTTTCGAGTATTTTCATCTTTTTGACCCTTTAATGAAAAGCAGGATAGAAAAAAATACAAAGAGGATGTTCGGGCCCCATATGCCTAACCATACAGGCAGGAGTTTTTTCATTACAAGGGCTACTCCACCTAACATTAGTCCCCAGTAGATCAAAAAAACTACCAAAGCCATTCCAAAATTAACTGATTTTTCTCTTCTATGGGTTCTAACACCTATTGGGATAGCTATTAAAATAAAGATCAGATTTGAGAAAGCAAAAGAGATCTTGTTCTGGATTTCTATTTGCAGAGGCATTGTATCAATATTTTTTTCTTTAAAGTTCTGTATTTCAGAATTTAATTCTCTTAAGGTCAATTCGCGAGGTTTTTTTTCGGTTTCCTGTTTTTTAAAGGAATCTTGAAGATTAAGTGTCATATAATAGTTTTTGAACACAAGCTTATAAAAATTATCCGGGTTTTCAGGATCGGTTTCATCAGCGATACCATTGGATAATTTGATCTTTATTGATTCATTTGATCTTTGAGGGAGGATAGTCCCTGTTTGGGCTATTACAGTTCTTGTTGGACCATTGTCCTGTGGTTGATATATTCTTACATTTTTTAGTTCATTTCCCTTTATATCATAAACAAAAATAATATAATCTTGAAATACTTTTACGAATACACCAGGTTCCAATAAAGCTGTAGGATTTTTTATGCCTATGTCTTTTACAAGTTTGCGTGCGTTAAAGCTGGCTTTTGGCATAATATTATAGTTTAAAGGGATGCAGGCAAGACTTATGATTATCCCAACAACAAAAATTGGTACTGATAATCTTAAAAGGCTTACTCCGCTTGCACGTAAGGCAATTATCTCATTATCGCTTGTGAGCCTTGCAAAACCTAACAAAACAGCGGAAAGTACAGATATTGGGATAGTGAACATAAGTAGTGACGGCATTAAATAGGTGAGAAGTAACACCATTTGGAAAAAACCAACGCCTTTATTTACTATCATGTCTGCCATTTGTATTAAATTGCTCGCAGTTAATATAAAAGTAGATATTACTAATGATAATATAAATGGCCCGCAAAGTTCTTTTAATAAATAATTTCTTACAATTTTCATAATAAGGACATATTGTATGGTAAAGACCTCCTTTTGTCAATGGGTAATGAGTAATGGGTAATGGGTCATGAGTAATGGGTCATGGGTAATGGGTCATGGGTAATGGGTCATGAGTAATGGGTCATGAGTAATGGGTCATGAGTAATGGGTCATGGGTAATGGGTCATGTGTAATGGGTCATGAGTAATGGGTCATGGGTAATGGGTCATGAGTCATGGGTCATGGGTAATGAGTCATGGGTAATGAGTCATGGGTCATGGGTAATGAGTCATGGGTCATGAGTCATGAGTAATGGGTCATGAGTCATGAGTAATGGGTCATGTATTAAAATGCAAAACACAATACACAATACACAAAACACAATACACAATACACAGTACTCACTACTCATTAGCACAAGGCTTGACTTTGCATAAGTGTATGATATAATGGGCAAAATATAATAGTATATATATAAAAGGTGAAAGGCTAAAAATGAAAAAGATTATTTTAGGTTTTTTTGTTTTTTTAATGTTACTTTTTACTTGTTCTACATCTTTTGCCTTTTGGGTATGGACGCCAAAAGATAAAAAAATAACAGATCCGTCAAAAGTCGTTAAAGATACTCCAGCAAAACAGTATGAGTTTGCTATGTCATTATTTAAAGCAGAACAATATAAAGATGCAGGGGATGAATTCGTTAGACTTGTAGAGAACTGGAAAGATTCAAAATTTACCCCAGATGCCCAATATTATGCCGCAGTCTCTTATCAAAAGGCAGGAAAACATTATATTGCTTTCAAGAACTATGAAAAAGTCATCAAATTCTATCCTTATTTCAAGAATGTCAAAGATATTGTTAAAGCAGAATATGAAATAGGAGAGTATTATTATAATACAAGTGAAGCAAAGCTTATGGGTGTAGAGCTTATGGGAGATGCCGAAAGAGCTGTAGAGATATTTTCTGCTATTATAACAAATATGCCATACTCTGAGTATGCAGATAAAGCACAATTCATGATAGGTCAATCATACAAGAAACTTCAAAAATACAATGAAGCGGCTTTGGCTTTCAAAAAACTAGTACAAGAGTATCCGAAAAGTAAGCTTGTTGATAAAGCAAAATATGAGGTTGCCGAATGTATGAGCCTTTATTCAAAAGGTTCAGATTATGATCAGGCAAGTACTGATGAGGCAATAGATGAATTCAAAAGATACGCAGAGGAAATTAAAGATGTCAAAGTGCAGGAAAAAGCAGAAAAAACATTGAATCTTCTAAGAGAGAAAAAAGCTAAAAGCATATATGATATTGCAGCTTTTTATCACAAAGGGAAAAAATATAGGGCTGCTTATATTTATTATTCGCAGGTTATTAATGAATATAGGGACACAACATATTATAAGCTTTCTGAAGATAAGCTGACAATGATCCAACCTATATAGGATAAAGAAAA
>JAQVOV010000051.1:7057-10447 GCA_028702395.1 Candidatus Omnitrophota bacterium | reverse complement strand
TTTCCATAAGATCGCAGCGCATCCTTCCGGTGAAATGACCGAATAATAAGCATTTTCCAGAACATATACTTTATCTACAACACCTATGCCTAAAGCTCCTCCAGAACCACCTTCTCCAATTACAAATCCAATTATAGGTGTTGCAAGATTTGTCATTTCCCTCAGATTAAAAGCTATGGCTTCTGCTTGTCCTCTTTCTTCGGCACCTATTCCTGGATATGCTCCTGGCGTATCTATAAAAACAACTACTGGCAAATGATATTTTTTTGCCATTTTCATGACTCTTAAAGCTTTTCTATATCCTTCAGGATGAGCACTTCCGAAATTTCTTTCCAAATTCTCCTTAGTATCTTTACCTTTTTGATGTCCCATGACCACGATATTTTGTCCCTGGAATTTTGCAAGTCCGCAAACAAGGGCTTTGTCATCTCCAAAATGCCTGTCTCCGTGAATTTCAATAAAATCAGTCATTACCATATTTATATAATCAAGCGTGTAGGGTCTTTTAGGATGTCTGGATATTTGCACCCTTTGCCATGGGGACAGATTTTCATAGATCTCTTTTTTAACTTTTTCTAATCTGCTCTCAAGATTTTTAATTTCTTCTGTTAGATCTATATCTTCTTTTTCTGTGAATTTTTTCAATTCTTCTATTTTACTTTCAAGTTCGATTATTGGTTTTTCAAAGTCTAATCCGATCTTACTCATTTTTCATACTCCCTTGTATGCATTATGTGTAGTGAGTATTGCGTCATGAGTCATGTGTCTTTTGAGGAAAACTAAAATTTAGAATTCCACAGCAGACACAAGACTCACAAACGCACTACTCATGACGCATAATTCGCTTAATCAACAACAACAACTTCACTGCCGCTTGGTACTATCATAAAAAGTTCTTCTACTTCTTCATTGATCATACGAACACAACCAAGTGTAGCTTGTTTACCTATTGAAGACGGATCTTTTGTCCCATGGATACCATATCCATCTATTGACAACCCCATCCATCTTGTTCCGAGCTCATATTCTTGACTATCTGCCGGAACAACTGCTCCAACTCTATACCATAAAGGCTTTACCATTTTTTCTTCTATAATGAATTTTCCAACAGGTGTAGAATTGTTTTTTCCTGTTGAAACATTATATGTCTTGAAAATATTCCCGTCCCTTTTTAGGAACAACATATTTTGAGACTTATCTACAAGTATGCTGAATTGACCTTTTGGGACTTTTAATGTTTTTCCAGGCATTATGATATCACCTGTCAAATCATTGCTTTTTTTCAAAAGTTCTACCGTTGTATTATTTTGAACTGCTATTTTCCCTAAAGTATCACCTTCTTTTATAACATAGGAAGAGCTGTTTTCATCTACAAAAGGAGAAAAAAGATCACTTATATTCATCTTTTCGATCTTCTTTTGTACATCTTCAAGGTTCGGATAGTCAGGAAAAGTTGTTATAAGTTTATAATAATATTTTTTGGCTTTCAGTGTATCTTCTTTTTTTTCATATATCACTGCTGATTTATATATTGCATCTGCTTTTTTGTCGTCACTATCCCCTTCATTTATAATTATCTCAAAAGCTTTCAATGCTTTATCATCCTGTTGATCTTTATATGCTTCCTGCCCATAATCATATATAGCATTCACACGGTCTACTGTCATTTCAAGTTTTTTGCTTGACCCTTTTAGATAAGAACCTTTTAAGGCCATCAATCCAAAAAAAATAAGAAATACTAACAATATTATTACTGCGATTATTTTTTTGCTCATATACGATGCCTATAAAAGATCAAAGCTGTTACTATGCCCAGAACAATACCTGCTACTACTTCTACCGGCGTATGCCCCAGTAACTCTTTTAATCTATCTTCCTGTATCTTTTTTTTCCAATAAATATCATCTAATATCTTGTTAAGGATCTCTGCCTGTTTTCCACTAGCCCTTCTAACACCTTGAGCATCTGTTATTACCACTATTGCTACCATAAAAGCTAACACAAATAGCGGCGATGAAAAACCATATTCAAAAGCCATGACCAATGCCATAGAACATACTGCAGCAGTATGAGAACTTGGCATTCCTCCATTATAAAGGAACCACCGAAAATCAAATTTTCTTTCTCTTATTATCCCAAAAACCACTTTAAGTGTCTGCGCAATTATAACTGATGAAAGAACTGTTATAAATGCCAGATTATTTTGACCCCATTGTATTATATTCATAATTTATATTATAGTCTAAGTCCTTATTTGTTCAATCTTTTTATTAAATCGCTAATTATGACTTTTGTTATTAGTGTGTGTTATTAGTGTGTGTGTGAATTTTTTACACGGGCAGATAACACATAACTATCCCAACTCTTTCAGAAGCATCCACTAGCGCGAGGCGCGCAGCTCGCGGCTCGCAGCTCGGTTACGATCTTATCAGCGATAACGTCTCTGCTCGTGTTTTCTGATCTTTTCTAAAAGTCCCTCTAACAGCACTAGTTACAGTTAAAACTCCAGGCTTTTTTACCCCTCTCATAGACATGCATAAATGTTCCGCTTCTATTACCACCATTACACCTTTAGCTTTTAGCTTAGTCATCATGCAATCAGCTATTTCAGTAGTAATTCTTTCCTGTACTTGTAAACGTCTTGCATATCCATCTACTACCCTTACAATTTTACTTAGGCCTGTGATCTTATTGTTTTGTGGAATGTACGCTACATGTGCTTTACCTATAAAAGGGACCATATGATGTTCACAAACTGAATATAGCGGAATATCTTTGATAAGAACTATTTCATCATGCTCTTTTTCAAATATTACACCTAATTCTTTTGAAGGGTCTTTTTTTATACCTGCAAAGATCTCTTCATACATTCTTGCAACTCTTTTAGGAGTATCTTTTAATCCATTTCTGTTAGGATCTTCACCTATTGCTATTAAAATATCCTTAACAGCTTTTTCTATCTTCTTTTTATCCATATTATCCCTTAATAATAATTATATTATATATTCTTGTGTGAGAAGATTATACTCAAAGATGCTCTATTTGTCCATAAAAAACTTGAATAATGAGAAAAAAGAGAGCTCTTCGTCCATTTCATGACTTAAACTAGTACAAAATATCTTGAATTTTAACCTAGTCTTGTTTCAATTAATTTGTGGGTGTCCATAGGACATCCCAAATTAATTGAATAGCTTTTTCTTTCCATTGGAATTTTAAAAACTCTCAGGGCAAGTATCCTTTCTTTTCAGCGTCTTTGTCAGCCCCTCATAATGGCACGAACATGATCGACGGTTTTTATTTTTTAATGCCGAAAATGTTTGGCTTTAAAAAATAAAGATTCCGGAAATTAAAGCTGTTTGAACGAAATATGGAGCATATTTGCGACATATT
>JAQVOV010000051.1:5158-6957 GCA_028702395.1 Candidatus Omnitrophota bacterium | reverse complement strand
ATTATTTCCCTATACAAAACCTGCTAAAGATCCTATCTAATTCAAATACAAAATATCTTTAAGAACATTTCCTTTTAGGCAAAATTTCTTTAAAATTTTGCCGCCTACCCCATCACCTCTCTTTTTCAGTAGATTTTATTGGGGTAGTCTGGAGTGACTGTTAATAATTGCGAATACAATCGCATTTCAAGATATGAGCAATTATTACCACAGTGAGATTTTTGGGCGCGATCAAAAATCGAACGACAAACGGAAGACTGCCCCAATAAAATCTTTACTTTCCTATACAAAATCTACTGAATATCCTATCCAATATATTTATGTCTGCACTTTCACCTGTTATTAACCCAATATCATAAATAACACTTCTTAATTCGATCACACATATCTCAAAACCTTGATCAGATCTCAATATCTTTATAGCTTTTTGAAGCTCCTTTATAGCCTTTTCCATTGCCTTTTTATGCCTTATATTATTGATAAAATTCGGTTCAGGAGCAGAAACTTCACCTTTAAATATTTTCTCAGCTAACACTTGCTCGATTTTCTTAATGTTCTTCCCGTTAAGAACAGACATTTCTATTATATCTTTATCTTTGATCTTATTGTTCTTTTCAAATTCAAGTTTAATCGGCAGATCACATTTATTCCCCAAAACTATTGTCTTTTTCATATCCAGAATATCTATGATCTGTTTATCCCTTATTGAGATAGGTTTACTTAGATCCATAACGAACAAAATAATATCTGCATCATTTATATGCTGAATGGACCTTGTAACGCCTTCCCTTTCAACTATATCATCAGTATGTGTTATCCCAGCTGTGTCTATCAGCCTAACAGGCGCTCCTGAAATGCTCATCATTTCCTCTATAACATCTCTGGTCGTGCCTGGTACATCTGTAACTATTGCTCTGTTACGTTTAAGCAAAGCATTTAAAAGCGATGACTTTCCTACATTAGGTTTCCCGCAAATAACACATGTAATACCTTCTTTAAGCAATATACCTGTAGAAGCGGTGTTAAAGATACTTTTGAGTTCATTTAAAACATTTTCCATATCATTTGCTAACTCGTTTTTAGAATATCCTTTAACATCTTCATATGAAAAATCTATCTGTGATTCAACATTGCTGAGTATATTTATCAGATCATCTCTATGCTTTTTAATTATATTTGAAAAGCCTCCTTCCAAATGTGATACAGCCATTTTCAAAGAAGCCTCTGTCTGTGAAGTAATAATATCACAAACAGCTTCGGCCTGAGTTAGGTCTATACGGCCATTTAAAAATGCCCGTCTTGTGAATTCTCCAGGTTCTGCTAACCGTGCTCCATTTTTCAGAACTTCTTCTAAAACGCGTCCAACAGAAACAATTCCTCCATGACAATTAATTTCAACTATATCTTCTTTTGTATATGTTCGAGGGCTTTTCATTATACTTATCAGAACCTCATCAAGATCCTCATTTGTTTTTGTATCAAGAATATACCCATAATGCAAAGTGTGTGTTAAACATGCGGATAATTTCTTTTTATCCTTAGCTCTAAATACCTTGTCTGCAACTTTTATAGCTTGCAACCCTGATATCCTGACAATAGCTATTCCGCCTTGTCCAATAGGAGTTGAAATTGCAGCTATTGTGTCCTTTATATCTTTCATATTTTCCTTTATAGCATTTAGTGATTAGTAACTAGTGACTAGTGACTAGTGATTAAAAAAGTCTATAGGTCTTTTATCTTAAGATCACTTTATCCTAGTCACTAGTTTCTAGTCTCTAGTCACGAACTCCTGTTAACGT
>JAQVOV010000051.1:0-5058 GCA_028702395.1 Candidatus Omnitrophota bacterium | reverse complement strand
AGCATTTAGTGATTAGTAACTAGTGACTAGTGACTAGTGATTAAAAAAGTCTATAGGTCTTTTATCTTAAGATCACTTTATCCTAGTCACTAGTTTCTAGTCTCTAGTCACGAACTCCTGTTAACGTGTATATTCGTCCTGTCCCTTTTAGGATCATCCATGCTCACAAATAACTATTTCACAAGTATGCCTCTTAATTGTCCTACAAGATAAAATGAGCCTGTTACAACAATAACCCCATTTTTTCCTGATATTTCTTTAGCTTTATTATAAGCTTTTTCTGATGTTTGTTCTATATATATCTTTTTCTCTTTTAAATGTTTTGCAAGTTCTTTAGACTCTGAGGCTCTTGGGTTATCAGGTTTTATCAGAACGAACTCTTTTGCAATATTTGAAAACTCTGAACAAATACCTTTTATATCTTTGTTATTTAATATGCCCAGAATAAACACATATTCTTTATTAGGGAATTCCTCTTTCAATGTTCTGCATAAGAACACAGCGCTTTCCTTATTATGGGCACAATCAAGGATTGTTGTAGGGGCAAAAAATTTTTTGCCCCTACTCTTAATGATCTCAAAACGTCCTGGAATACTGATATTAGATAATGCTGATTTTATATCTTCATCTTTTATTGAAAAACCTTTGTCTTTCAAAACTTTTATTGTTGTTAGAACTGTCTGCATATTCCTTTTCTGATGTTCCCCTTTCAACCCAAAATGTTCTATTTGAAATTCCCCTCTCTTGCCTCTTTCCTCTTGCTTATTGTCTCTGGATTTTATATATCTTGCCCCTTTTTTTCTGCATTGTTCTTTTATAACATTTACAACCGTTTTCTTGTCAGATGAACTTACGCAAGGAACTCCCTTTTTAATAATACCTGCTTTTTCATAAGCTATCTTTTCTAGCGTATTACCTAACTCTTTTATATGATCTTTACTGATATCTGTTATTACGGAAATAATTGGTTTAATAATATTGGTAGCATCAAACCTTCCGCCAAGACCAGTCTCAATTATTGCAATATCAACTTTTTGGGTTTTAAAATATAAAAAAGCTATCATGGTTAATATCTCAAAGTACGTTGGTTTTGGAGACAGACCAGGTCTATCTCCAAGGAGATAGACCTGGTCTGTCTCCATTAACCTAGTGAAATCCGTTTTGGATATCCTTTTTTTATTAACCTGTATTCTCTCCCTGACATCGTTAAGATGAGGAGATGTATATAACCCTACTTTATAACCTGTTTTCTGCAATATAAAGGCCAGCATATAAGCAGTAGAACCTTTTCCTTTTGTACCTGCAATATGAATTATTGGATAACTTTTATGGGGTGACTTGAACATATTATCAAGTTTTTTCATTCTGGAAAGAGTTAAAACTCCTTTATCCTGCGAAATACTCTTTTCATAGTCATAGAAAGAGTCCAGATATTTTAAGGCTTGTTTGTAGGTCATTTTATCCTTTACTTGAAGAAAAGAAGCAAGATGCAAGAAGCAAGATGCAAGAAAAGTTAATAAAATATTTTTTTACCTTTTCTTGCCTCTTGCTTCTCATCTTTAAATCAATTCTATCTGACCTCTATCTTAAGATCAATTAATGTCGAAAGTGTCTCATCCCAGTAAAGACCATCGCAATACCATATTTATCACAAGCATCTATAACTTCTTGATCTTTTACTGAACCGCCTGGCTGTATAATAGCTTTTATACCTGCTTCATAAGCAACTTCTATATTATCAGACATAGGGAAAAATGCATCCGAGGCGAGCACTCCCCCTCTAGCTTTTTCCCCTGCTTTTCTTTTTGCAACAATAACTGAATCTACTCTGGACATTTGTCCTGCCCCTATACCTACTGTCTGCGAACCATTGCAAATCACAATAGCGTTGCTTTTAACATGTTTAACTATTTTCCATGCAAAAAAAAGTTCCTTGAGATCTTTTTCACTGACTTGTGTTTTTGTAACTACCTTTAGCTCTGTCTTAGCAACATCTTTAATATCCCTATCCTGAACTAAAAGTCCGCCTAAAACTTTTTTATAATCTTTTTCATCAGGTTTATGTTTGTTAAGATCAGGCAGTTCTAATAATCTAAGATTTTTCTTTTGCGAAAGGATAGTTTTTGCTTCATCAGAAAATTCAGGAGCAATAACACATTCTATAAATCCTGCTTCTTCAATAAATATTTCGGCTAACTGTTTATCAACGCTCCCGTTCACCCCTATAATACTCCCAAATGCACTTAGCCTATCACATTCCAAAGCTTTAATATAAGCGTGTTTCAGATCCAAACCAGTAGCTGCACCGCAAGGGTTTGTATGTTTTATGATAACTGCTGCAGGTTCATCAAATTCTTTTACTATCTCTAAGGCAGCATTGAGGTCCATGATATTGTTAAACGATAATTCTTTTCCCTGGAGTTGTTTAGCTGCAGCAATGCCATAGGTCATATCTATATCTTTATAAAAATCCGCTTTCTGATGAGGATTCTCCCCATATCTAAGGGACATGACTTTATTCATGGTCAGCTGTAAAGAGTTGTTCTCTGTTTCATTGGAAAGATACCTGTATATTGCATTATCATAACTCGCTGTTTTTTCAAAAACTTTTACTGCCAATTCCTTTAACATCTCTTGAGGTAATTGCCCGTCAGTATTTTTCATTTCTTTTAAGATAGCAGTATATTGTTCACAAGAGGTAACAACAGCTACTGACTTATAGTTTTTTGCAGCACTTCTTAGCATAGAAGGCCCGCCAATATCAATGTTTTCAATGGCTTGTTCTAATGTAACATCTTTTTTTGCTATTGTCTGTTCAAAAGGATAAAGATTAACACATACAAGATCTATCAAATCAATATTATTTTTTTTAGCAGCGTCCATATGCTCTTTGTTATCTCTTAAAGCAAGAAGTCCTCCATGTATCTTTGGATGCAAAGTTTTTACTCTTCCGTTCATCATTTCAGGAAAACCTGTATATGAGGAAACATCTTTCACAGGAACACCAATTTCTTTAATATATTTTGCAGTACCTCCTGTAGACAATATTTCCACTCCCAATGCATGTAACCCTTTTACAAATTCGTCCAACCCTGTTTTGTCTGATACACTAATAAGCGCTCTTTTGATCTTCAATTTTCACTCCTTTATCTGCGTTACAAGGCAAAAGTAAAAAGGAAAAAGTAAAAAATCTGTTATCATTGTGGAATCTTTTAAAATACGATTTAGGACGCTCCAGACTTTAACCTTTTACCTTTTACCTTTTTCCTTACAAACTCTTTTTTAACTCTTCTTATCTTCCTTCTCAAACTTTATCGTATCGATCAACTCTGCTACACCTGCATATAATGCTATTGCTCCTGCAAGGATAAAAAGCCATGGCAAACTGCCTTTCAAAATGAATAATACTTCACTTTGCCATTGCCACACCAAAAATATACCTCCTAGCAAAAAAATTGTCCCTAGAATGATGCCTAAATATTTCGCCATTTTATTCTCCTTTATAATTATTTAAAGTAAAAAGGCAAAAGTAAAAAGTAAAAAATCTGTTATCATTGTGGAATCTTTTATTGTTATTTTGTAGGGGCGAAAAATTTTTCGCCCCTACTCTAAACTTCTTTCAGAACGTTCCATCCTTTTTCCTCTTACCCTGCCTGCCGGCAGGCAGGCTTTTTACTTTTTCCTTTAAAGTCTATATTTATTCCTGCCCTTGTTTCTCATCATATGTATCATGGATTTTTTTTATTTTATCTTCTACACGTAAAAAAGCCTCTACTATTTTAGGATCAAATTGTGTTCCTGCAGATCTTTTTATTTCTTCCACAGCCGCTTCGTGTGTTCCACCTTTACGGTAAGACCTATCACTTACAATAGCATCATAAGTATCTGCTATTGATACTATCCTGGCAAGAATAGGGATATTCTCTCCCTTAAGCCCTTCAGGATAACCTGTCCCATCAAAACATTCCTGATGATAAAGTATTATATCTTTAGCCTTTTCCAAAAAAGGTATCCCTTCAATTATTTTAACTCCCATTTCAGGGTGTTTTTTGATACTGTCATATTCTATATCATCCAGTTTTTTATCTTTGTTTATGATATCAACATTAACTCCAATTTTGCCTACATCATGCAATATGCATCCATACTCAAGGATCTCAATATCTTCTTCACTAAGGTTCATTTCTTGTGCTATCAATTGAGCATATTTCCATACTCTTTTAATATGTCCTTTTGTATATGGTTCTCTTATTGCAATTGCTTCTGACAATGTTTTTATAGACTCTAAATGTGCTTTTTTTTCCTCTTCTATAGAAGTTTTCAATTTACTGATATATTCTTTTAAAGATCTTCTCATATGCTCCATAGTTACTGCTAAATGTTCTATTTCATCTCTTGTGTTAACCTCTTGTATAGGACTTTCATAATCTCCCTTTTTAATTTTTCTGGCAGCAGCACTTAAAAAACCAATGCTTTCCAGAATAGGTCTTAAAAATAAACTTCCTAAGAACATTCCTATAACACATCCCAAAAAACATACCAGCACGATTTGAAAAGCTTTTGTTCTTACCAAAGCTAGATAATACGATATTTCCCTATTGATCTCTAATACATATAAAACATCTCCCTTAGCATCTCGAATAGGTGCATATGCTGAGATCCACATCCCATTTTTATCTTTATATATACTGGAAAAAGTTGCTTTCTTTTTATCAAAAGTTGCTTCCAAAGCACTGTTTATTAAATACTCCCCTCCTGAGATGTTCCCGCGATCAGTAGTGACTATGATGGAAACTTTATTTTTACTTTTTCTTTTTAGCAAATAAAAAGGTTCTGTTATATCATTCTCTTCTTTTACTTCTATCAAATATTCTTTTATAAGTATTTTGAAGTTCTCGCTATCGTAGATATCACCTAATTTATTATATATACCTAAAACAGCTGTTTGTGCAATTATCTTTAATGTTTTGCCTATATTCTGTTCTTGTTGATGTTTTACATCCTGAAATCCTAATATCCCAATAAAAATAGAACAAAAAAAACTGGTAAAAAATATTA
>JAQVOV010000050.1 GCA_028702395.1 Candidatus Omnitrophota bacterium | reverse complement strand
AACATGGTTATGAGATTTTAATAGAAACTGCCAAGTTTTGGGAAAGCAGGGTTGTATATAATGAAAAGCATAATTATTTTGAAATACGTAATGTAATAGGGCCTGATGAGTTTCACGAGAATGTTAACAATAATGCATATACAAATGCTATGGCAAGATGGAATATTTTTATTGCTTATAGCATACTGCAAAAAATAAAGAATGATGATTCTACGCTATATAAAGATCTGATTGATAAATTCAAAATTGACAAACGCAGGATTAATAGATGGAAGAAAATAATAGATTGTATTCATATAGGCAAAAAAAGCAGCGGTATAATAGAACAGTTTGATGGTTTTTCATCTCTGAAAGCCATACCTGTAAATGAATTTGGTATAAATGGTATGCCTATGATACCTAGTAGTATAGAACTAAAATTTATCGGGCAGTATAAACTCATAAAACAGGCGGATGTTGTTATGCTTTTATACACTTTACCTGAAATGTTCACACTTCAACAAATGAAGAGAAATTATGATTATTACCAGACAATGACAATTCATAAATCTTCTTTAAGTCCGTCAATGCATGCTATTGTTGCAGCTAAAATAGGGAAAACAAAAGAAGCTTTTAAATATTATTCCATTTCTTCAAATGCAGATCTTGAAGATCTGCATAAAAACACAAAAGAGGGAATGCATGCAGCTAATTTAGGCGGGACCTGGCAAATGTTGATACATGGATTTGCCGGTGTAAATGTTTTTAAAAACTCATTATGCATTTATCCTAGGTTACCAAAACAAATAAGGTCATTGAAATTCAAAATAAGCTGGCATGGTTTTTCCCTTAATATTGACCTTAACAAAGATCTTGTTAAGATCGATCCTGGGAAAAGAGTTAGACGTGAACTTTCATTGAAATGTTCAAGGGTAAAAATAAAGGTCTTTAATAAAACATATACGCTTGTGAATAATAAGCAGTTAACTATACAAAGATAGGAGACATACCATGAAAAAACAGGTTTGTAAAACTAAAGGTAAAAACAAAAGTTTAAATATTGCCCATGTTCATTGGGGATATCCTCCTATCATAGGAGGAGTAGAAACGCATTTGATCACTGTAATGCCTGAAATGGTAAAGCAGGGTCATTCTGTGAGTATTTTGACAGGAGCTTTTGAAGGCTGCGAAGATAGATATAAAGAAAATGGTGTAGAAATTTTCCGCACACCTATAATGGATCTGAATTGGTTGAACGAAAGAGGTATCAATGGTTTAGAAAAAGAAATAAAAAGTATCTTTTCTGGCTTTATTGATAAGGTTCGTCCAGATATAATCAATGCTCATAATATGCATTATTTCAGTAAACCGCATGCAAAAACCTTAGAGGAATTAGCACGGATAAAAGGGATCCCACTTATCATTAGTGCGCATAATTCTTGGGATGACAATCTTTTTCTGGACCTTACAAGAAATATCAAATGGGATAAATATATAGCAGTTAGCCATTTTATCAAAAGAGAACTTATGGGTGCAGGTGTTGATGACAGGAAGATCGCGGTTATTCATCATGGAATAGACCATGAAAAATATATTACCAATAAAAATCCCAAGAATGTATATAAAAGTTATCCGCAGCTAAAAGGCAAAAAGATCATTTTTCATCCTGCGCGTATGGGATTAGCAAAAGGATGTGATATCAGTATTAAAGCAATGCGATTGGTAAAGGAAAGATTTCCTGATGCAATGTTGGTTTTAGCAGGCACTAAAAATATCATTGATTGGGGTTCACATCAACAAAAAGATATAGCATATATGGTCAATTTGGTGGATTTTTTTGGATTGAGAAATAATGTTCTTATTGATTCTTATCCATTGGACCTTATGCCTTCTTTATATTCGGTAGCAGATGTGTGTTTGTATCCTTCAACAGTAAGTGAACCATTTGGGCTTACAATGCTTGAGGCAATGGCATCAGCTAAACCAATGATCGTTACTGAGTCAGGCGGGATGCCTGAGGTCATAAAAGATGGTATTAATGGATTTGTCATACCAATTAGGGATTTTGAAAAATTAGCTTCTAAAATAATACAGCTTCTTGATGATAAGAGGTTAAATCATAGATTTGGTTATACTGGCCGTGAAATGGTTGAGCAGCATTACACGAAGGAAATTGTCAGTAGTAATATGATAAGGGTTTATAGGAGCGTGCTTTAGGTGTGATAAGACTTATAAGTAAAAAGGAAAAAGGTAAAAGTAAAAAGGGCGGAAGGTTCTGAATAGAGTTTTGTAGGGGCAGGCTCCCATGCCTGCCCTCAAAGAATATAAAAAAAGACAGGATAATCCAAAGAAATTTTTTTGCTATAGGAAAAAGTAGGGTTAAATTATGCATATAAAACAAATGTACTCACAAATAAGAAAAACAATAAAAGAATATGATATGATATCTGCCGAAGACAAAGTTTTGGTAGGAGTTTCAGGAGGAGCTGATTCTGTATTTTTATTGAATGCTTTAGTTTATCTTAAAAAAGAATTAATGTTCGATATTTATGTTGCTAATATTGATCATGGGTTAAGAGGAAAAGAGTCAAGTCAGGAAAGTTTGTTTGTAAAGAATTTATGTAAGGAAAAAGGTATTGAATATTTTACAACAAAACTTTGTATAAAAAAAGATAAAAAGTATTCTATTGAAGAAGTTGCAAGAAAGAAAAGGTATGCTTTTTTTGAAAAAACAGCAAAACAAAATAAAATGAATAAAATTGCTACTGCACACAATCTTGATGATCAAGCAGAAACAGTTCTTATGAGGGTTATTAAGGGAACATCTTTAAGAGGACTTACTGGTATCCCTCCCGTGAGAAAAGAAAAGGCTATTACTTATATCAGACCTATGATAGAGCTTAGTAAAAAAGATGTTCTTGATGTTTTAAAAAAAGGAAAAATAGAGTTCAAAGAAGATAGTTCAAACAAAGAAGAAATATATTTTAGGAATATTGTAAGAAAAAAAATATTACCCTATTTAGAAAAATATAATCCTAATATTATTTTTTCACTTTCACGGATGGCTGAATCTTTGAGAGAAGATAAAGACTTTATTGACAGTGGCAAAAAAAAACTTGAGCAGATAATGAATTGCCGAAAAGAAAAAAATAAAGTTGAGATCCCTTTAAGCAGGATTTACCTTTTATCTAATGTAATGCAAAAGGAGATAATTAAGGATATTCTTGATGATGTCGGGGCTAATTTAAAAAAACTATCTTTTGTTCATTGGAAACAGATCAGGGAACTTCTTAAGAATGGACAAACAGGAAAAGAATTGCAAATGCCTGGTAAGGTTACGGTCTGTAGGACTAAAACAGCACTTGTTATACGGCGTACGGGGAATAGGACTTAGACACAAGAGGCAAGAGGCAAGAGGCAAGAAGCAAGAAGGTTAATGGGACTGTATAAACTGTTTTCCGGTTTTACCAACAGGACGGGATCTAGAGTCTGATTAACCGTACGACATACGTATAACGCATAACGCTTAACGTTTAACGCTTAACGAATTCTGTTGCAAAGTATATATATATTTGGTAAACTTAAACCCAAAATTAAAGTACAAATCGGCTAGTCAGGTGTTACGTGAAGAGAGATTTATATGATTATAAAAGCTCGAAGCGCGTGGCTCGTAGCGCGTAGCGCAAACACACAGGAGAACTATAAATGAATGGTCAAAAAAAACGTAATAATAAATCTAAAAACAATCAAAAGAATAGTCCTGGTAATAGAAATCTAACTGTATGGCTATTGATACTATTTGGGTTGACATATCTTTTTCAGCTTGGTGAAGGAGCTTTTACTTCTGTGCCAACTGAAATAGTTTATTCAGATTTTTACAGCAAAGTAGTTGATGGGCAAATAGCAAGTGCAACACTTTCAGAAGATAGGGTTATTGGAAAATTAATGGATGGAACTAGATATACAACTGTTATTTCTTTGCAGGATCCTGGAATAATTTCAGTTATGAGAACAAATATCGCGGATTTCAATATAAAGCAACCCCAGACTTTTTTATCGAATATTTTTTGGGCAATCATAGGTCCTGTTGTATTGGTGTCATTGTTCTGGTTTCTTATGTATAGAGGTTCTTCAGCAGGTGGCGGAGGTAAGATACTTTCTTTTGGAAAATCCGGAGCTCGTTTAGCTAAAGAAGGTGCTTTGAAGATAACATTTGCTGATGTTGCTGGTGTTGATGAAGCAAAAGAAGAATTGAAAGAGGTTATTGAATTTTTGAAAGAGCCAAAAAAATTTCAAAGGCTTGGAGGGAAAATGCCTAAAGGGGTTCTGGTTATGGGGCCTCCAGGATGCGGAAAAACACTTTTGGCTAAAGCTGTTGCAGGTGAAGCTGGCGTGCCGTTTTTTTCTATTTCAGGGTCTGATTTTGTTGAAATGTTCGTAGGTGTAGGTGCATCAAGAGTTAGGGATCTTTTCGAGCAGGCAAAGAAATCTGTTAGAGTTACACAAAAAGGGTGCATTATCTTTCTTGATGAAATAGATGCTGTTGGAAGACAAAGATTTGCAGGTATAGGTGGTGGGCATGATGAAAGAGAACAAACTTTAAATGCTCTTTTAGTTGAAATGGATGGGTTTGATACTCAAGCCGGTATTGTTTTGATTGCCGCTACAAACAGACCTGATGTATTGGATCCAGCATTGTTAAGGCCAGGCAGATTCGATAGACAAATAGTAGTTGATAGACCTGATATAAATGGAAGGATAGATATTTTAAAAGTTCATGCTTCTAGAGTGAAATTAGGAGAAAATGTTGATCTTGATAGGATCGCTCAGCAGACTCCAGGTTTTTCCGGAGCTGATCTTGCGAATTTAGTTAATGAAGCTGCTCTTCTTGGAGCACGTAGAAATGAAGATTCTGTCAGTATGGGAGAGTTGGAAGAGTCGATCGAAAGGGTAATGGCCGGTCCGCAAAGAAGGTCTAGAGTAATTAGTCCTGAGGAGAAAAAAATAATATCATATCATGAGTCCGGACATGCGTTATTGTCTCTTTTGATCGATAATGCAGATCCTATGCATAAGGTTACTATAATTTCTCGAGGAATGGCGTTAGGGTATACTTTTAATCCTCCAAAAAAAGACAGATATCTTAAAGATAAAGAGCAGCTTCTTGCTGAAATGAAGGTTGCTTTGGGAGGACGAGTGGCAGAAGAAATGATCTTTGGAAAAGTTACAACAGGTGCGACAAATGATATTTCTGTTGTTAGTAGTATTGCCAGAGAAATGGTCACACAATATGGAATGAATGAAACACTTGGACAAATAGCTTATGGCAAGAAACATGGACCTGTTTTTCTTGGACGTGATCTAGCAGAAGAAAGAAATTATAGTGAATCAACGGCAAAGGTAATAGATGATGAAGTGAAAAAACTTGTGGATTTTTGTTATGATTGTGCAAAAGAGGTTTTGATCTTAAATAAAGAAAAGCTGGAACTCCTTGCTAATGCTTTGCTTGAAAAAGAAAGTATGAATGATGTTGATGTAAGAACGTTATTAGGGATGGATAAACCGGTGGTGGGGGAATAGGGGATTGAGACCAGTGACCAGAAACCAGAACGGGTAATAGGGCTTTGAGATTGTCATCCCGGTTTTGCCAGCTATCAAGCTGGCAAATACCGGGATCTAGAGCCAGAGCATGCTACAAACGTACTTATAACGCTTAACGTCTAACGTCTAACGAAATGATATAGAGGCGACAATGCGATACACAGACCGAACTTACATAATGGGAATACTTAATGTTACTCCAGATTCTTTTTATGATGGGGGAAAGTTTTTTGACATAGAGCATGCAGTTAAACATGCTTATGAAATGATAGAACAAGGTGCAGATATTGTTGATATTGGAGGTAATTCCACTAGACCTGGTTCAGTTCAAGTTTCTCCAGAAGAAGAGTTTAAAAGAATTGAGCCTGTTTTAAAAAAACTACGTAAAAAAAAACATGTTCAATTATCTGTTGATACATTTTATCCTGAAGTTGCTCAAAAAGTTATTGATCTAGGGGTTGATATAATTAATGATGTTACTGGTCTTAGAGAAAATAATGGATTAGCCAAAATAGTTGCTAAAAATAATACACAGATCATAATCATGCATTCTAAAGGTGAACCTAAGAATATGCAGGAAAAACCTTTTTATTCGGATGTTATTAATGATGTTACATGTTCCTTAAAACGATCGATCGATATTGCGAAAAATGCTGGAATTAGAGATGAAAATATCATAATAGATCCAGGTATAGGTTTCGGGAAAACCATTGACCATAATATTATGATAATAAAGTATCTTGAAAGTTTTAAAAAACTGATGTATCCTATCTTATTAGGTGTATCAAGAAAATCCTTTATAGGTAAGGTCATTGATAAGGAAGATCCTAAAGACCGCTATAGAGGCAGTATAGCTGCAAACGTAATAGGTATTTTAAATGGTGCAAATATAATTAGAGTCCATGATGTTGAAGATATGAAAGAGATAGCTTTATTTTGTGACAGAGTAAAAAGAGTTAAAATGAAAGAGGCATTAATATGCTAGATTTTTTATCTGAATATTGGAAATATTTTTTAGAAATATTCATTTTATGGTTTTTTTACTATACGCTTTTGGTTTTTATAAAAGGAACAAGAGCTTTACAGGTATTAAAGGGATTAGTGATATTGGGAGTTGTTTTTCTTCTCACGCAGGAATTTCAATTGGGAATAATTAACTGGATATTAAGTAAACTGTTAACTATCTCTGTAATTGCTTTTGTCATAATTTTTCAGCCTGAGCTTAGAAGAGGACTTGCTCGCATAGGACAATTCGGTATTTTTTATAAAGAGAAACAGACTTTAGATGATATTGCAAAAGCTGCTATTGTTCTTGCAAAACAGAAATGCGGAGCTTTGATAGCAATAGAAAGAGAAATTGGTTTGAAAACATATATTGAAAGTGGAGTTCAAATTGATAGTCAGGTGACCAGTGAACTTATAAATACCATCTTTTCTCCAAATACACCTTTACATGACGGAGGTGTTATTGTACAAGGTTCTCGAATAGTTGCTGCCGGTTGTTTGTTCCCATTAACACAAAATCCATATGCATCAAAAGCTTTGGGGACACGTCATCGTGCTGGTATGGGTTTAAGTGAAGAAACAGATGCTCTTGTTTTAATAGTTTCAGAAGAAACAGGGACTGTTTCTATAGCATCAGAAGGGGTTTTAACCAGAAATATTGATATACAGAATCTCTCAAGGGTTCTTGCGGGGATATATCGGCCTCGTTCAAAAGGAAAATCATTTTTTGATATTTTGTCAAAAACAGGTAAAAGTATAAGTAGTACAGAATCATGAGGAAAAAAAATGGGATTATTTAAGATCATTGCAAATAATTTCTGGCTTAAAACAATAGCACTTGTTCTGGCAGGGATAACATGGTTATATGTTTCACAGGAAATGGATATAGATTATAAAAGCAGGACCAGTGCAGAGCTTTTGCCTGATTACGGGAAAATGGTCACGAAAAAACTTTTTGTTAAAGCTATTTTTGTGGGAGAACCGTCAAATAACTATAAATTCAATGTAAATGATGTGGAAGTCGAACCTGAATATTTCATGGTTGCAGGATTTAAAGATGTTATTAAGGACATAAATGATATTCAAACAGATCCAATTGATGTTTCAAGATATAGACGTACAACTGTATATGAAGTTGGTATACAGCCAATTGCACCTAATATTGATACAAGCAAGTTCCGCGTAAGGGTAACTATTCCTGTTGAAAAGATCGAAGAACAACCAAAACAACAACCTGAAATTTTGAATTTCGCAGAGCCTAAAAAAATTGTGCCCAATGCATCTAGTGAGGAAGTAGCAAAGTGAAGTTAGGCGTAAACATAGATCATATAGCTACTTTGCGGCAGGCCAGAAAGATCGATTATCCTGATACTATTGAAGCTATGAAAATATGTGAAAAAGCAGGGTGTGATTCTATTGTTTGTCATCTACGGGAAGACAGACGTCATATACAGGATAAAGATGTTTTTAGGTTAAAAGAAGAGATAACAACAAAATTCAATCTTGAGATGTGTATTGCCAAAAAAATCGTTGATATTGCATGTAAGGTCTGTCCTGATATGGTGACGCTTGTTCCTGAAAAGAGAAAAGAGTTAACCACTGAGGGAGGGTTAGATGTTATTTCACAGAAACACGAGATAAAAGACGTAATTACAAGATTGAGTGAGAAGAATATTCAAGTCAGTCTTTTTATTGATCCTGAAAAAGATATAATAGAAGCTTCAAAAGGAATCGGTGCTGAAATAATTGAGATACATACCGGTGAATATGCAAATGCTTTGACACGTGAAGAAAAAAACTACCAGCTTCAAAGAATATCAGGATCTATTGATCTTGCAATATCATTAGGTTTAGAGGTCAATGCCGGTCATGGGTTGAATTATGAAAATGTCAGTGAGATAGCAGAATTTTCACAGATAAACGAACTTAATATCGGACATTCAATTATTGCATATGCACTTTTCTATGGATTGGAGAATGCTGTGAAAAAAATGAAGAGCTTGATATCATGATAACGGGAGTTGGTGTTGATATAGTTGATATAGCACGTTTTACAAAAGCTCAGAAAAAATGGGGTGATGTTTTTTTAAAGCGTATCTTCACTGATAAAGAAATAGCTTATTCAAAGAACAAAAAATTCCCTTATCAACATTTTGCCGCAAGGTTTGCTACTAAAGAAGCTGTTTTTAAGGCTTTCGGCGGAAGTAAGACCAGCATAAGGAAATGGACTGATATAGAAGTTGTTAATGATGAGAATGGCAAGCCTTCAGTTATTCTGTATGGACAAGCAAAAACAATTTTTAACCAAAAAAAAATGAAAGATATAATGATAAGTATGTCACATTCACATATAAGTGCGGTTGCGAATGTTATTTTACTCGGCTAATAATCTGTTTAAGTAAAAAGGAAAAAGGTAAAAGATAAAAGGATGGAACGTCCTGAATGATGGCTTAGTAGGGGCGTATTGCAATACGCCCCTACAAGGAAAAAGATTCCACAATGATATTCTAGATTTTTTACTTTTACCTTTTTACTTTGAATCAAAAAGGAGCGCCAATGAAAGAACATATTCAGAACATCAAGAAAAGAGGGTTAGATACTCATAAAGGTGACTTTGGTCATGTGTTTGTAGTTGCAGGCTCAGTTGGTATGACAGGAGCTGCATATCTTACTTCCCAAACTGCGTTACTGTGCGGAAGCGGACTTGTGACGCTTGGGATCCCTGAAAGTTTAAATGATATAATGGAGATAAAACTTACGGAAGTTATGACTTTACCTCTTGAGCAAACAGTTTCCAGAACCTTAAGTTTAAAAGCAGAAAAAAGAATAATGGATTTTTCAGAAAAAGTGAATGTTTGTGCTTTGGGCCCAGGTTTATCAACTAATAAAAAAACACTTACGCTTATAAGGAAGATCGTTCCTAAACTTAAGGTTCCTTTGGTTTTAGATGCAGACGGATTAAATGCTATCAGTACAAATGTTGGATTGTTAAAAAAGAGAAAAGCAGCTACTGTTATTACTCCGCATCTTGGGGAGATGGCGAGGTTAACAGGAAAGAGCGTTAAACGAATAGAAAATTTTAAAGAAAATGTTGCAAAAGAATTTGCCATGAAGTATAATGTCGTGGTTGTTCTCAAGGGATATAATACAGTTATTGCAGATACAAACGGCCAGACTTTTATCAATACAACAGGAAATTCAGGTATGAGTACAGCAGGAACTGGGGATGTTCTTACAGGAATTATTGCTTCTTTGATAGGACAAGGCATACACCCATATAGTGCAGCTGTTTTAGGTGTATATATGCATGGCAAAGCAGGTGATCTTGTTGCTAAAGAAAAAGGACAATTCAGCTTAATAGCAACAGATATCCTGAAAGCGTTGCCAAGAATATTTAAAGATATAGTTTAATTTTATGCCGGGATAGCTCACGCTGGTAGAGCAACTGACTTGTAATCAGTAGGTCGAAGGTTCGATTCCTTTTCCCGGCTCCAGACTTCGCAAAGTTATTTCGCCCGCCTACGCTTACTGCGTAAGCATTGGCGGGCTGCATATTTTGCTTCGTCTGGCTGCGTCAGCCTTTGGCTGACTTGCCAAATAGTAAGAGAAGTCTGCGCGCCGAAGTTTATAACGAACGAAGGCGTGTATAAGTTTAACATATATTGTGCTCGTTTCAGTGTCTGTGTCAGTAGTGGATAGTTCTGAATGGTCGTTAATGTTATAGATGCTTTATACAGACACTGACACAGAAACAGACACAAGTTTTGGGGAGATACCAAAGTAGCCAAATGGATCAGACTGTAAATCTGACGGCGCAAGCCTTCGTAGGTGCAAATCCTGCTCTCCCCACCAGCCTTCGCAATGTTATTTCGCCCGCCTTTGGCGGGCTACATATTTTGCTTCGTCTGGCTTCGCCATAATCGTAGCGAAGGCTGCCCACCGTAGCTGAATGCGAAACGAAGTGAA
>JAQVOV010000195.1 GCA_028702395.1 Candidatus Omnitrophota bacterium | reverse complement strand
TAGGCTTCAAGAATATGTGCTATACATGAACTAACATACTTTGAACTCACTTCTTGCTGGGAAAGCTTACTTGAAATATCCAAATCAGAGAAAGGGGAAACTATTGCAAGGTTACTTTCTTTAAATGTAACATCTTGTGCATGAATGTTTACTGAGGGAAAAAAACTTATCGCCAAAATGCTTATAAATATTTTTATTGTTTTTGAGCATATTTTCATCTTAATATTATATATTTTTTAGAAAAAATACTGTCACAGAAATGTAAAACTTTTAATCTTTTAATCTAGAAATAGGCTTACCCTAAACAACGCACCAAAAAAAGATTGTTTTAATAGATCCAAACATGATATAATTCCTCTAAAGGAGAGATGTAATGTCACAAATAATCATATATTTACTTATTGGTTTATTCGCTGGGATAATAAGCGGATTATTTGGCGTTGGTGGTGCTGTTATAATGATCCCAGCTTTAATATACATCTGCGGTTTTTCTCAGCAAACAGCTCAAGGCACATCTTTAATGCTTATGCTTCCGCCTATAGGATTACTTGCAGTAATTGAATATTATAAAAGAGGTCATGTTAATATAAAAGCTGCTATTTTTATTTGTCTTGCTTTTTTCATAGGCGCTTATTTGGGGGCTAAAGGAGCTGTTAATTTACCTACACAAACTCTTCGTAAATTTTTCGCTTGTTTTTTAATGTATATATCTGTAAGAATGTTCTTTGTGAAATAGTTTTTCTACTCTGTTTGTAAACTTAAACGGAAACCACCTTTAAAGCTTCCTTGTACAGGCACTGTTTCATGAATGCTTTTTCTTTTCCATTCGGAAAGACGATTCACTTTTTTAACATAATCGACTTCTTTTGTTGTATATTCGTTTTTGTTAATGCCTAGATCCGTTTGCCCGCAGTCAATCGAATCAATGATAAGATCTATTGTTCCATAATCAATACCAATAGCATTCTCATCTGTTATACCCTTAAGCATATCCGGAGAAGATTTTTGTACTATTATTTCATTAGGGATATTAAGATATTTTGCAAGCTGCCATATTTGAGTTTTGTATAAAGCTGAAATTGGAGATATAGGAAGATCATCCACCCCGTCTTTTACGAACCATCCCATAAAAACTTCAGTATAATTTGCAGCACCTAGTAATGTTAGATTTTTTTCTGCAGCAACTTTTTCCAAAAATTTTCTTCTGTAAATATGTTTCCTTTCAAAAGATCTGACTACATGCTGCATTCCTTGATTATACATGAAATTCCTGAATTTATCTTCATGTAATTCATTAGCTCCGTTTCGTAAACTAGAAAAAAACGGGCGTTCTTTTGCTATAAATAAATATAGTTTTTGAAAAAATCTGTTTAAGCCTGGAGAAACACTTATGATCTTCATTATAAAAGGATCATATACTCCCTCTTTTTTCATTACTTCAGTAATGTCTAAACTTTTTAACTGCAGCCCAAGAAAGTTTGCCACCAATGTTGCTTTTCTTTGAGAATCTTTATCACTTTCTTTATCATACAAAAAGAAAACATGCACCTTTTCTTTACCCAATGCCCTAACTGCCAATGCGCACATAACTGCTGAATCTATTCCCCCGCTCAGTCCCAATACAATGCCTTTTGAAGATCTTTCTTTTATCAGAGTTTTTATATACTCTTCGATCTTTCCAACTACTTTTTTTTCGTTAATTTTTAATCTGTTCTTGAAAGTCATTTTTCACCTTCCATTCTGCTTTTTCATAGCTTTTCTTTTGTTGTTTATATAAGAATAGTATCTCTCTAAGTCAGAAAAAAGCAAGCTTTTATTGTGGTAAAATGAGTTTTTCGGGAAAAGTCCACCTTTTCAGGGTTTTATTGGAGATATTGCCTTAGCGTTCAATTTCACTAGGATCAATACATCTATACGTTAAAGTAACTACTTTTTATGATGGGCTATTATGCGAAGACTTAAAATCTAACGATCCGCTCAAACGCCCTCTTACTGATATGGTACATTGAAAGGAATAAACTGAAGTTTCACCTATTTCTCCACCACATTGTATGCCCCCTGCTCGCATATAATTGCCTCCTACAGAGCACACCTGTATTATAGCCTGCGCAGAATCAAGTTCAATAAGTTTTATTTTAGGCTGTATATATTTTTTCATAGGGATTATTATAGCAAAAAGAAAGCTTTTTGTATATACTTATGAGGCAACAAATATGATATGCCAAAATGGTCTGACCCTCGCAGTCTTATAATCATATTTATATTGGTGCCGAACACACTGCGAGAAAATCGCAGATTTTCGAGCAGGGTCCAGGCACCATTGCGTTTTCAGGAATGCGTTTATATCCGAAATATTTCTGCTTCTAAAAACTCCATTGGGACTCGACACGATATTTTCGAATGCAATGAGAAAATATCGGGCCGAGTCCCACCTTTCGTCACCATTATAATTTAAAGAAAGCCGTAGTGCTGTGGGGGAATTTATTTGCACACAGCACTACGGCTTTCTTTAAATAAAACGACGAAATCTTTTTAAGATTTCGTCGTTTATAGTATTTTGCCCTTCCAGGGCAAAATACTTATAATGGTGCCGAAGGTGGGACTCGAACCCACACAAGGTTGCCCTC
>JAQVOV010000049.1:3352-10615 GCA_028702395.1 Candidatus Omnitrophota bacterium | reverse complement strand
GTCTTATAAGCTGGAGAAGTTTCTTTTTTTCCATTGTGTCTATTGAATCTGCAATAGCTTTTACTTGAGATATATCTTTAATTCCAATAGCTATGACCTTTGTGTTTTGAGCATCATCAGTATCTGTAGAAGCATTTTGAGGATATATATTATTTAGGACCTTTTTTACAATATCCGTACTGTCAGAAAGAAGCTTATCCGAATTCACTTCTTCTTGCTGAGTCCCTTTAAAGGCAATGTGCCCTCCTGAAAGCTTTGTAGCATTAACCCCTTCTAGAACATTCGACCTTACAGGATATCCTGAGGCAACCTTGTATTCCTTATCCAGTTTTCTTTTCAATAATTCTTTCTCTTTTTTTATTTGGTCTAACAAAGCTTCTTTACTTAGCACTTCATTGTCTTGAATTGTTCCGTCAAAATTAAAATTATCAATAAAAATTCCTTTACCTGAAAAAATACCAAATCCTCCTGTACCCTTTCCTTCATTCATCTCCTCTGACATAGCAAGATCTATTCCCATGATACGATCCGCTATGATCTTAGGCATATTGTCTTTTTGTACTGTATGTCCAAAAACTATCATATTCACTCCTAATTGATCAAGTACAGCATCAACCAGTAAAGAAGGATCCCCTATCCTATCAAAAACACTTAACCACCTATTTCTAACCCAAACAACAGAATCATAATCTTCATCTAGATACGAGATCACTCTCTTAGCCAAAACTCCTCCCAGACGCAGATCTTTCTGCATAAGCTCCAGTGCTTTAATACCAAACTGTTCATCATAGGTTATCTCAATATTTCCTGGAAAGAAATAATCATTTATATCCATTCCTGCATGAATGAACATAACACCTGTATCCGTTATGTGATAAAGATCCAGATTTTCTAAAAGCCATTTAGCAATAGTTTGCATCTTTTCATTGGAGATAATTCTCTCAAATGACTTTTCATCTATTTCCTCATATATAATAGCTTCACCAAAAACATTATCTAAAAATGCATAGCCTCCATTATAAAACCATCTTTCAAAAGATTCAAAGTCCTCATATAAAACAGCTTTAATGAACATAACATCGTGATTACCCATTAGACAAACAACATTTCCTTGTTCCTTTAATTGCTTAACCCTGTCAAAGACTTCCAAATTATTTTTTCCTCTATCAAAATAATCCCCTAAAAAGATAAATTTTTTTACTCCCTTTTTGGATAGATCATCCAAAACCCTGTTTAAAGCATTTACATCGCCATGAACATCTGGAATAACCGCATATTCTTCAAAAGAATTTTCTTCGAGTTTCTTTTGCCAAAGATCGAGACCTTCTATCCTTTTATCAAGCAGCTCTTTATCTATAAAAGAAAAATACTCCTCAAAATACTCAAAAGGATCATATGCCCCATCACTTGCAATAATAAAGTCCTGCTCATTCCCCTCAAAGAACATTTTTTCATAATAAGCTTTATAATAGTCATTTAGTTTTACAGCTTGTTGATAGGTTATAACTTCTATATCGGTTCTATTATATTGCCTCAACAATGTTCTTATCTTATCCATATTCTCTAGTGTTGTTGCAACATGTGTCACCGTGATCTGGTCATAACCTAATTCCCCTGAAAAATCAGAAAAAACCGGAGAGATCTTTTTTCCTGAATGATACCCATATAAAACAACCGGTATCTTAGAGTTTGCTTCAATTTCTTCTTTTTGCCCTTCTGACAATCCATTAAAATACTTTCTTATATTCTCGAGCTGCTTTATGAAATCATCAAGTCTTTTGATCTCACTGGCTATTCTGGGTCCTGACTCATGTTCCACTTTCAAGAGAGATTCATATCCTTGTTTAGCTTTTTGAATACGATATTCAACATTTGAAGGTGTAACAGCCAACTTTCCGTCCGCACAATTCTTGGCATATTGTTCAGCATTATGAAAATAACCGCCTATAATACTTAAAGCTGAAACAAGATTTTTATTGAACGAAGAAGTTCCCATATTCTCACCAGAAAGAATTTTGATCCCACGTTTATCCAGTTCAACATTAGAAAGGAGTTTTCCTTCTGTATTTAAAACAGATCTTAATGTTTGGGCATTAGTTCCATGCATAGTAAAGGAACCTCCTGAAAATTTATTTTGATAAGATGCAGGTATCTTTTTCTCTTTATGCATTTTCATCATCCTAATGGCAATATTCTCTACTTCATCCACAGTTTCAAGAAAAGGTTCCTGTTCTACTTTTTGTTCTGCTTCAATACCTTTTTGATGGAATTTATCAATAAGACCTTTCAGCTCTGCCTGCTTTTGTTGTCTAAGCTCTTTTGATGATGTTGCAAGAAGACCAAAGTATGTCTTCAATTTACTTGCAAGCAGTCCTTTTTCGATCTCTTCATCTGTTGCAATGCCATTATCTTTGGCAAACTCTATCCATCCTCTTAGTTCAGCAAGTTCATGCTGTGCTTTTGCCTCATTTCTGGCATATACTGCTGATAGACTTCTTCCTGCATGATCCTTTTTGAATCTGCTGTCTATGATCACGATTATCCCGTCTTGTTCTGATCTGACACTTCCGTTTTCAGTTTTAATGATTTTTGTTCGGCCGTCTAACTTCTCTCGAATTTTTTTAACAACATCAATTCCTTTTATATTCAACTCTTGCCCTATACGAAAAAGAATACTTGAAAAATCTCCTTTGATATGAAAAATATCATGGTCTGCTTGTTCTGCTACATTTGTTTCTCCTGGCGACATGTCCATAACTTCTTTATAATACTTTTTTACACTGCTTTCAAAATCATCCAGCCTAAGCTGTGGACCAGTTTTAGTGATCACAAAATATAAGCTATCTCTGTTTTTCACATCATCCCAAAATGCTGAATTATGATAATCAGGCCTTTGTTTAACACCTGATCTGCCATTTTTTCCAGACCGTATTTGTTCAGGGATCATATCATTTTCCAGATTAGCGTTTATCCATACCAGCGATGGCCCTTTGATCTTGTCTATATACGGCGCCTGCGGATCATTGATATTTGTAAGATCACATTGAAAAGGAACATCTCTTTTCTCTCTTTGACTGCAGATACTCATTTTTTTCCTTCCAGGATACCAGAAAAACATGCTATAATCTTCCCTATTAGTTGCTATACTATCAGCTCTATTACGTACTGAAGTATAATATTGATTTAGTTTTAAAGCATCTGAAACGGACTGAGGTTTTTGCCCTGTATTTGAGTCTACCATAAGACCATTTATTCCAAAAGCATTATTATCAGGATCTCTGCTTATTGCATAAAACCAGTTCCTGTATGCCTGATGTGCATCTGCATACCTTTCAAATTGTCTGGCCATCCCTGAAGTTGTTTCAGGATCCAATGAATAACTGCCGTCTATAACTGCCACGATCGGATTATTCTGAACAATATATTCCATATCTTCCTGTGAAAAAAGATCTGCATCATCATTAACATTTGCTCCATGCATAACTGTCGGATTATCATGTGCAGCTGTTGACCCTGCTTTTGTCCTTATCATACGTATACCCATCTGCTGTATTTCATCCTCTACAGCTAATGCTGCTATCCACCCGTAAGACATATTTTCAACCACAACTAAAGGAACTCCCAATGTTTCTGATTTTTGTTTTAATATATTTAAAAACTCTTTTACTTTCTTTGATTCATAAGCAAGATATTTCATTTCGGCTATCTCCTTTTCAGAGAAACCTATATCTTCATTTGTATCAAGAACATTTAAATATCTGTCAAAAGTTATATAAACACCCTTTTGGCTGGATCTTTTCAATTGTTCTGTCAGAAGTTTATACCCAAAAACAATGTGGGCAGTTTTCTTGCTATCAAAATTGCCGTCCGATATCTCTTGCCAGATATTTTTTTCATTATCTATTATGAACTTTTTCTGTTCATTAGAAAGTTCGGAAAAATATTTTATAAAACCTGTATCCTTTACAAAAGAACCTGTTCTTGTCCAATCTTTAACGAATTTCATTTGTTCGGTTATTTGAGCAGGAGATTTTGTGTATGTAAGATTATTTATCATACTGGCAAAAAGCGGAATAAGGGTTTTATCTACATTAAATATGTCCATAAAAAAAGTCGCAAAAACACCTAGTTTTTCTCCCCCTTTGGATTGTAAATATTGTTTCAACATAGGAAGACTGTAATTTGTACTATAAAATGGCTTACTTTTTTGCAAGACCATAAAAACAAAAATATCATCCCAGTACTGATCTATCTCATCTTCAACAAGGTCTATTATTGAAGATAAGTTCTTCCAATTCCAGAAATTTATTTCATTGAAAACCTGTGCTGTAAAAAATAGTCTATATAAAATATCCGAGGCATTGTATTTTTTTAGCCTCTTTATAATACTTTTAAATTCTTCATCCAAAAAGATCTTTTCTATGAAAAAAACTGAAGTTTCTAACTGCTTTACCGTTACTTTTTTCAAAAACAATCTTATTTCTTCCTCAGCAAAAAGTTCTAGCATTCTGGTATATGCAATTGGATAAAAATATTCCTTTTCGGGAGACTTATACAGGAACATATTGCGCTGCAGTTTAGCTGCAATTATATCGATCATAAGGAATAACTTAGGATCATTGATTTTTATATCTGTTATTTCTGGCATATCAGTTTTCAGAAAGCTTTGTATATGCCTGGTCAATTGTGCATCTTCTTTTTCAAACAGGACATTTTGAACTGCTCTTATAAAGGTCTGTTCTTTGGCAACAGAGCTTGTTTGAAGTCTTTGATCAAACATTTGCTTTTGTTTTTCTGAAAGATCAAATTCTCCTATCATTACTGAAAATCTTTTTGGCATAAAAAAACGACCTACGCCTCTGCGCCTATAAACTTTAATTGTGTTTTTTTCATATTCAAACCATATATTCTTTCGTTTTGCCAAATAATCCAATACCTGATTCAAAATCAGGATCTCTTCATCCTGAAGACCTGTTAAGAAAGCAAAAGACTTAAATTTTTCCGAGTTAATAGCTACAATATCCGCTATAGGTTCTAAAAAAACATATGCAGGGATCTGTTCATTTTTTATAATGTTATAGATATTTAAAATAAAATCCCTGTATTTATATTTATCTCCTGTCAACATAGGATTAAGTTCATGAATAAAGAACAGCGCATTAAGCTCTCCTGCCTGTTCAAGCTTTTCAAAACGGATATTACCATCTGCTTGGGTAACTTCAAGCACATATTCATCTTTCTGTTTAGCTATTTCGGCTCTAAGAACCTTGCTATCTTGTAAGAGTACTGCTTCGGCAACTGTTTTTTCTTTTACAAAAACCTGCTTTCCATCAACAATACATCCCTCAACAGTATTTCCAGATGCATCAAAAGAAAAAACAAGTGTTTTACCGGCTTTATCAATAACAACTAAGGATTGTCTTGTCTGAATAAGATCGGCAACAACTTGTATACTCATCTTCCATAAACTCATAACATCTTCTGAATACACATCTTTTGCATGTTCTGTAAGATATGAAAATATTGCCAAAGACGAAACATTAACAGAGACTATCTGACTAATTGATGAGGTAGAACCTTTTAACAGGTCAAAATACATGTTCTTTTGATCTTTTTCGATCTTAAATGAAGGCTGGATAGAAATATACGAAATACCGTTTTTCCTGAACTTATCAAATAGATTTTCAGTATGAAACCCTCCTGTAATCAGAAGTGCCGCTTCTTTTTTTAAATGTCTGTTCCTAGAGAATTTTAGATTCTCGATAAAGATATCATCTCTTTTATACGAATACTCATAAAAACTTTCCATAAGAGGTATGAATTCCTGAAGTTCCTGTACAATAGCTATATCTTCTTGGGAAACATCTGTTTTTAAAAGCAATAAATATTTTATTAAAGCGATCCACCCTTTTTGCTTATACAACCTATATTCTTGTTTTGTTATACAAGCATTGAAAAGTTTATCAAGTAACTCTATTTTCAGAGAAAGATCATTTATATACTTCTGCTTATCATTCTGAAAGACTTTAGATTTCACCTCTTCTGATAAATCCACTATCTGTTCATAGAGCATGTCCTTATCTATTTTTGTATATATATCAACATATAAACCGTATTTATTAAACTCATTGTATTGACTGATATCTATATTTAAGAACTTTATTTTTTCGAACATATACGCATAAAAATCTCCTGATGATATCTGTCCTGTTTTAAACTGCAGAGATCTCTGCATCAATATGTTACTATCATCTTTAGAAAGGTGCTCGCACATTTTTTCTATCACAGCGGCTCTTTGTTTTTCTGCTTTATCAAAATCAATATTTTTTTCAATATTAAAAGCCTGCTCAAGAAGACCAACAGCATTATAAGCATCTGATGAAACGTTCTCTTCTTTTGCTTTACTTTTTATAAAGCTTAGAAAATCTTTTACTTTTACATTATCATTTTTGTAGGCCGCTATATTTTCATCTAAGATCAAAAGCTTTTCAGAATAATATTGTCCTTTTAACTGTTCAGTTAAAAGGATAAGTCTTTTAATATAATTATCAATATCTTCCTTGTTTTTATCAGTTAACCGATAAGCCTGTAAATTTTTAGTATACAATTTAACATCTTCTATCCCCCATAACTTAACCCTTTTAGGATTGGTTATAGCATAATATTCAGCTCCATTTATCTGTCCATTTTCAACAAAATGATCTGCTGTTTTTTGGCGTGTTAAAGCATCCGAAATACCCATAAAATCTGAAAAATCATACTCTCCTGTTCCGCCTTCTAAATTAACAATATTGACACCGCTAATAACTCTGAAATGATCTATCAATTCGGCAATAGCATGCTGGCAATCATAGTTACAGTGTGCATCCTGGATATGAATAACAAATTTATCAGAATCTCCTTGCCAGGAATCCTTGATCTGACCCAAATAATCCGGAATATCAAAAAAAGAAGGGCTGGTAGGATCAACAGAGGAAACGGCAGGTACCTCTGTCAACCCTATATCAGCCCCAGCGCTTTCTAAGTGGAGACCACCTCCTATAGAAAGCAAAAAAGACCACAAAGTAATGACCGCCATTACCTTTAATGGTCTCCTTTGAAAACCCATAATACCACAACGAGTATTTGTATAGATCCTGCCGTTTAATCTCATATACAATACCTTACCTTTTTATTCGTTTAACGTAATAATATACATCAATTATATCCTATATTTGCTAAGAAACCAACCTCTGCAAGCTTCCTTTTTTATCTCCTAATGCA
>JAQVOV010000049.1:0-3252 GCA_028702395.1 Candidatus Omnitrophota bacterium | reverse complement strand
TTTTTTAACCTTTTACTGGAAAAGGTTTTACTTATATGCTATATTATTCAAACATTTCGGAGAGATGGCAGAGTGGTCGATCGCGCACGCTTGGAAAGCGTGTGTACCGCAAGGTACCAAGGGTTCAAATCCCTTTCTCTCCGCCAAATAAAAGAAGGGCACACTAAATTTATTTAGTGTGCCCTTTTTAGATGGTGGAGAGAAAGGGATTTGAAGGGAGATTTTTTGCCTTTAATTTAGGGAGTTTGCGAGCTGGTGAGCAAACGACATCCACCAAAAAATAGGCTGGCCGACCGGAGGAGCAGTTTCTTAGCAAGGCAATGCCGCAGCTAAGAAAATTCTAGCTGCGACGGAGGCGCCAAATCCCTTTCTCTCCGCCAGATTTTAAGCAAAAAAGAGAAGATAAAATTTATCTTCTCTTTTTTGCTTTTATAATAATTTCCCTGGGTTAAACAGAGGAAATTATTTTATAGCTGTTTCTACGAAAAATTTTGATATAAATAAATTTCTCTCAAAATTTTTCTTGAAACAGCTTAAATCTGGCGGGCCCAAATGCTCACTACGTTCGCATTTGTGTCCGCAAGGGGTTTACTCATATTACTTTTATAAAATATTTTTACCTCTATCGGGAACCGGCCCTCACTGCGTTCGTGCCGTTGTCCGCCAGAAAAAAAGAATGGCATACTAAATTTATTTAGTGTGCCCTTTTTAGATGGTGGTCTCAAGTATTCACCGCGTTCGCACTTGTGTTATCCAACATCTTTTTTTAGCTTTCTTGAAATAACTTTAAAAAAATTTATTCCAAGTAATAGAATCTTTCATCTTGCTTTTTAGATTTTCATACTTTAAAATATATAAATGAAACAAAAACAAAATTATTATTCCCCAAAAATTAGAGCAATTCAACTTTGTTATGAACAAGCTATACTACAAGTATGTATTTTAAATGGTCTCTATTTTGAGAACACAAACAGATGCACTACAGGTTCAACTCCTGGAACAACTGATCCATGCGCTAGTTCTATAAAAGGACAATCCCAAGGAAACTTCAGGGTCGTTCAGGAAATATCTTCCCAAGGATCATAAAGCCCAATAGAAACATTAAGGATTTTAATATTCGAATTTAGCTAGGCGCATATTGGAGTTGCATATTACCTACTTCTGTTTCACCACCAACACCTCCTTTGGGCGATGTATGGCATGTTCTTCCTACGCCGACTGTACCATTTACACAAAACATAGCACCAGATAGATATAATCCTGCAACTGAACAAACAGCTAAAGTTGCCTGTTTTGGATCAAGAAGTACTTTTGTTACTTTTGTTTTACTATATTGTTTCTTCTTTTCCATAAACTTTTCCATTTTAAGAAATATATTAATAATACTAAAACTGTTTTATTTTTAAGTGTAATTCAATACCCATATAATGTCAATAGAGTTAAACTTTAAAGGGCGCAGAAACTGCGCCCCTACAAACTCGCTAAACAACACTGTTTAGAACCATCCACACTTTTTACTTTTATCTTTTTACTTTTTACTTATACATACAATATACTCGCTAAACTATCTCCACAAACTTCCCTTTAGGCGCACCGCAGATAGGACATTTTTCAGGTGCTTCATTATAAACTGTATTACCGCATATTTCACAAACAAATATCTTTTTATTAGCTAGGTCATTCCCTGATTTTATAGAACCCAAAGCTTCTTGATATAAATGATGATGTATTTCTTCAACTGCTAATGCATATTTAAAAGAGATCTCAGCTTTTTTATCGCCTTCTTTTTCCGCTTCTTTGACAAAGGGCGGATACATTGTCTTGAATTCATGTGCTTCGCCATCTACAGCTTCATTCAAATTCTCTTCT
Organism: Candidatus Omnitrophota bacterium; assembly: GCA_028702395.1. Classification (GTDB taxonomy): domain Bacteria; phylum Omnitrophota; class Gorgyraeia; order JABMRN01; family JABMRN01; genus JAQVOV01. The sequence goes on along the minus strand of JAQVOV010000049.1, from coordinate 1,383 downwards.
GTAGTTTTAACTCCATTCATTGCACGAAGATGTGCATGTGCATGAACAGTCTCAGCTGCAGCTGCTGCTCTGAAAAGTTTTGCTATTTGAGAAAACCCTTCAGCATCTGCTTTTTTTGAAAAAGCAAGATATTTTCTATTTGCCTGTGACTCACCTGCAAATGCGTGTTGTAAATTGTCTTTTGTTGCCATATTTCCCTCCATTTTTAAATCTTGAACGAAAGCCAAATATCCAGACTCTGCGCTTTTGTTGTAATGATCTTATCCCCTGTTTTGGGAAGCGCTATAAAATTTTCAGAAAGCTCTTCAATTTGTTTACTCAAAATTTCCCATTTTATATTGCCTATTGATCTTTCATCTTCTTTATTAACAGCTTTAATATACTTACATTTATCTTTGGACTGAGGAGAAACACCATATATTCGACATACTAACGGTTTAACCTCCTGAATTTTACAAAGATTTGTTTTAGGATCAATAAAAGGACAAGGATGCCATTTCTCCCCTTCTTTTGGTTTGAACTCTTTTTTTTCGAATTGTTTTGCCTTGAAAAGATTTGCTCTGCTTTCGGCTTTTATTCTAAACAATTCATCGTTGGAAAAATGTTCTTTGAGATATTTAACTATATTTAAAAATTCTATCGTATAAACATTATTCAAGATATAAATATTGCAGCATTTCCCACAGGTATTACATTTGGTTTCAGGTAATTGTTTATAGACCTTTTGAAGCTCTTTTATCTTTGCAAGTGCCTGTTCACCAAAGATCTCTTTATCTTCCAATAATTTAACTGAAATTTCAGATCGAACCAATTTTCCATCTTTAACCGATAATGTGCCAAAGGTTTTGTTCATTTTTTCATTATCCATTGTATTCCTTTTCACAAGGTTAGCTATTCTATCAACGTTAAAGGCAATGCACATCTTTCCTAAATAGTGCCTAGTGAGTTATTGATAATATAACATATATATGCCTAGAACACCATGAAAAACTATCTTAACTCCTCATAGATACGAAAACTCGGAATTAGCATAGAATAATAACCATCCAAGTTATCTGCACCGCTTCTTTAGAGGGTTTGAACCACTTATCCACAGTGGTTGGATCAGATAACAAAAGCACTATTTAGGACTTTCTTTTGGTCAGAGCTTGCGCCTAAAAACACTAGTCACTAATAATTTATTACTTATCACCTAACTGTATTAACTTTCTGGCCTCTGGCTACTGGCGTCTAAACCCATCAACTCTATTAAGAACAAGTACAAATAGTCCAATTAGTAAAACTAGTTAAACCAATTTGCTTTTCCCCTTATGTGTATGCTATAATATTCACTATGAAAGACCTTATTAAAATTCCAATAAGTGATTTTTGTACAAAAGAACC
>JAQVOV010000048.1 GCA_028702395.1 Candidatus Omnitrophota bacterium | reverse complement strand
AGATGATCCTGCAACACCTGAAGTTGAACCTGATTATAACTATACAACGTTCACAGGAACGTTTGAAAAAGCGTATCAGTTATATCAATTCTATATGGGATTAAGTTCAACAGATAAGACAAACTTTGAGAACCTATATGGATTAGATATGTTCGTGATAGTAACAATGATGTATGATCTTGACGGAGATGGCGTATATGAAACGCCGTACGATTATGCAGCGTTTACAGGGAACTTTAATGGAACAAAAGCTTTAAATGATGCTTTGGTTGCACAAGGATTAAAAGATGAATTTGTTGCATTGTTTGTAAACGGTTCTGTTAATTATGAACAAGCTTTATTAGGTGTTGTAACAGGACTCGATTTTAATCGAACTGCTTTTCTTGATGTATTGCCAAAAGCTTATTCTTTGCATAACGCATTAAGCGGAGCAGGCGAATCAGGACAGATTTACACTTATCGAGAAGCTTTTGAAATGCTTTATGGTGTTGCCATTGCAGATCAGATGCCTGATGCAAATGCAATATACAGAAAGTTGTTATTTGATATAGCAGGTGATACGGGTAAAGTTGATGATCCATCAACTCCAGAAGTTAATGAATATATTCCTCCTTTTAACGAAGAAACATTCTTAAGGTTATTGCCTTTAGCAGCTGATTACCATGTTCTCATGCATTCATATAGAGATGAATTTGAACAGATGTATGATATTCCAGTTGCAGAGCAGGATCCAGTTACTAATTTGAAATATAGAGAGATACTTTTTTCTCTTGTTGGTGATCCGGCATATAACAGAGATAATATTATTATAATACGTATAATAGGTCTTGATTATAAGATTGAAGAAGAAGGTCTTAGAGAAGAGTTTGAAACTATTTTTGGAACACCAGTTGCCGAACAGGTGTTTACTGATGAAGCATATAGAGAAGTATTAACAGGTATTCTTACTGATCCAAACTTTGTTCAGACAAATTTCTTAGAGGGACTTCCTAAGGTTGCAGCATTGTACAGTGCATTGGGTGCTTATAATGGATATATTACAGCTGTATATGGTATTTCAGATCAGGATCCTAAAACAAATCCTGATTATAGGAAATTGTTATTTGATATTACAGGTGATACGGAATATGTTCAAGCTGAGTTTGTAAATGCTTTGGCAGATGTTGTAGATCTTAATAATGCAGTCGGAGCATATAGGAATATTATTGCCGCTCTTTATAATATTCCGTCTAATGCACAGGTAATGTCAACAAATACTGTTTATAGACAATTGATGTTTGATCTAGTAGGTGATCCTGCTTATTCTCAGACAACATTTGTTCTAAGATTGGATTGTATTAAAAAGATAGACCAGGATATCCAATCTTCACAAAATGCTTTTGCAGCTATTTATGGGATATTACCATCACAACAAATATTGATCAATGATGATTATCTTGCAGCAATTCTAGCTGTAGTTGATACTCCAGCAGGACCTGTTTATGATGCTAATTATATAGGGGTTGTGATAAAAGCAGCGTCTTTACATGATGCATTAGCTCCATTCAGAGATGAGTTTGCATCTAGATATGGGATCTCGGTTGCAGATCAGGATCCGATAAATAATCTTGCTTATAGGACATTGTTATTCAATATAACAGGTGATCCTGCATATAATGAAGTTGATTTTATTGGTTCTTTTGAACAAGGATCAGAACTTGATGATGCATTAGCAGATGGACATAGAGAAGCTTTTGAAACTATGTTCGGGATTGCTGTTGCAGATCAGGTAATGAGCAATGATATCTATACTACATTGTTATCCAATATTTCAAATGATCCGTCATTTGAAATAAATGCATTTATCGCAGGATTGGACAAGGCAGCATCTTTACATGATGCATTGTCAATATATAACGAAGAGTTTAATGCTATATATGCAGTAGGGCAGATGAATGCAGGTATTAATGTTGCATACAGAACATTATTATTCAATATTTCAGGAGGCGCATCTTATGATGAAACTGCATATGTAACAGCTCTAATAAATGCAGCAGAGCTTAATGATGTGTTAACTGAATATGATCTGAGAGATGCTTTTGCTGAAGTGTATGGTGTTGCAGTTAATGATCAAAAAGCAGGAAAGACTAATTATATTAATAAACTATTTAGTATAGTTGGTGATCCTAGTTATGATGTAGATGCTTTTGTGGATTATTTCAATGGTGTTATAAGAGAATATTATGATACAGGAGAACTTAAAAAACGAATTCTTCCAACAGGTGTTATTTATGAGTATTATAAAAGCCTTGTTTTGAAAAGTGAAACATATCCAAATGTCGGGACAAAACAATATTTGGATGAGAACTTTTATGTAGGTGATCCTGATCATAGGACTGGAAGACTCATAAGTAATCAAGAATTCGATGGTTTTACATACTATTATTTCGATTATTATCCTGCTAGTGATGTTGCAGGCAAAATAGTGTTGTATTCCAATAATGGCCAGCTTGTTGAAACAAGATATTATTACGCAACAGGAGTTATGCAGAGAGTAGAAAGACCTGATGGCTCATCTGAAGATTATAATGCAGATGGAATTCTAGTTTACAAGGTTTTTTCAGATGGATATGAACATGGATATGATGTTCAAGGACGTATCATATCAGTTATAAATCCTTCAGGGAAATACTATGAACAGGATTATGACAATGCTTCTTATCCTGGGCAGGTAGTTAGGACAATATATTCATCTTCTGATAAGAGTGTTCTTATTCAGACTGAGATCTATTCATATACAGATGTATATGACCAAGCTACATGGACTTTGGATACAGTAGTAATGCCTGACGGTTTTACTATGGAATATGATGACTTAGGCAGATTGACAAAAGAGATATCTCCATCGGCATATACTGTTGATTATGAGTATTATGAACTCACAACACTTATTAAGAAGAAGACATATACAGATATTCAAACTACTTATACTGTGATATATGATTATGATCCTCTAAAAAGGCTTGTAAAAGAAACATCAAGTAATAGGGTAATAACATATAGATATCATAGATGGACAGATCAATTCCTTTATGTAACAGTTTATGTCAATGGTCAATTTTCACATAAGATCGAATACAGAGAAGATGGCACATTGAAATATAGAACTGAGACAGATCGTACAATGTACTATGATGTATATGGAAGATTGAAAGCAGTTACCATTAATGGTGTTTCAGAGACATTTTTCTTCTATGCCAATAAAGATACTCTTTTATATGCAAGACAAATGGCAACGGACCTTGTCACTGGAGAGACTATCATATATTTTTATAGAGAAGATGGTTCTGCTGAAAAAGCTATAAACCTTTCCGGATGGTATGCTTATTACGATGAACAGGGAAGAGTGATCAAAGAGCAGACAGCATTTGATAGGTTTATACTTTACTCTTATGATGGGGATTCATCACAGGTTACCCAGAAAAGGATCATAAATTTAACTTTACAACGGGCAAGGGTCTTAATTTATGACTTTAATGGAATACTTATCAGCGATGAATATATTACAGATCCTATTAATACTCGTGATGGATTCGGTAGGATAGTTAAGGTAGAAAATTATGATACTTCGTTTATAACATATACTTATTTCGGCACTTCAAATACAGTTGAAAGTGTTGCCACTACAGATATGAATGGCTTAGTTTCCAAGAAAATATATGATATAGATGGACGTCTTGTTCGTCAAGAAAATCATAATGATACATGGGTTGACTATACTTATAATGGAAGTACAACAACAATAATGAGAGAAGATTTTCAGGATGGATCTTACAATGTTTATTCCTATGATGTTGCAACAGGTGCATTGGCAACCATTGTAAAGATAAATGCATTCAATAGAGCAACAACTGAAACTTATGATCTCAATACAGGTTTAATACTTGAGTCAAGAACATGGGATAACAAGGTAACATCATATGCATATGATGCTCTCAATAGATTGAAAACTATGAGTACGTATTATGGTACAACAGAGACCTATACCTATTATGGTGATACAAATAATGTTAATGTCAAGACGATAACTTATTCATCAGGATACTGGTATAAATATACTTATTCAGAAACAGGGCTTATGCTAAGCAGCCTTTATAAAGGCGGGACAATTACTACTTATAATTATGATGCTCTTGATAGATTGTCAGGAAAAGTCTATGGTTATTATACCTACACATATGAGTATGATGGAAATACCAATAAGCTTTTGACTGAAAAGTCATATTATAAAGGGAACCTATCATCCACGACTACTTATGCGTATTTTGATGGTTCGGATATAATAAGATCAAGAACATATACATATTCCGGCGGCAGCTGGTATAAATATGAATATGATATGCATACCGGTGCAATGATAAAAATGACAAGTTCTTATGGGTATTACAATATATACGAATATGATGAACTTGGCAGAGTAAGCAGAACGGATTCTTCTTATGGGTTTACTGCTTTCTATTCATATTTCGGTAATTCGGATCAGGTAAAAACAATGACTTATGTTGACGAGGAAGGTAGGGAAACTTTTTACGAGTATAATGATCTTGGTCAGATCGTAAGGAGTAACGGATGGTATTCTATAGAAGAAGCTGTTTATTCATATGATGGTTACGGTAGGTTGTTAAGGATAGATTTTGAATCAGGTAAATATACTTTGTATACATATTACGGAGATACCAATTATACTCATGAATATGCAATGTATGATTCTGATGGAACTTATCTTAGTGGTATTTCTTATGAATATTATGAGAATTGGAATATCAAGAAGTACACATATTCTTATAATGGACAGACAACAACATATGAATATTTGCCAGGAGGAAGAATAGATAAAATAACAACAGCAGAAGGAATTACTCAGTATATGTATGATGCTCAAGGTAGAGTAAGTTCAATATTCTATCCAAATGGAGATAAGCTTGTGTATGGATATGATGGTACTACCACAAGAACAGTAAGATATACCAGATATGCAGCAGATGATTCTATTATATCTGATCAGGAGTGGACGTATTATGGCTCTTCTTGGATAAGAGCTACTTATAAAACTACTGACAACACAGGTAAGACCACTTTTTATGAGTATAATAGTAACGGAAGACTTACCAAGGTTACAACAGATTACGGTACAGTTGATGCTGTAGTTGGTACCTACATATATGATTCAAGTGGTAGAAATACTAGGATCAATTATTCTAACGGAAATTATGAAACTCGAAAATATTCAAGTTCTACATGGAGAATAGAGCAGATACTGAAATATTATAGTGAAGATAATACATCTTATATTGAGAACTATATTTACTATGGAGACGGTACACTTAAACAGAAGGATATTACCTATAGAGACGGTACTACCCAAACATCTTATTATGATGAAGGTAACGTGCTTCTTATGGAAACTTTACCTGATGGAAGAGTGGTTTTCTATAGTGAATATGATGAATATGGACGTAATATCAGAAAAGATTACGGTGAAGGAGATTATGTTACTATTACATATGATGAACAAGGTAATGCTATAGAAACTTATCATCCTGCGCCAACTATAGAAGGATCAGCAGATGGGGCTCAACAGAACAGCGAAGTTGAAGATATGCTGAATTTGCAGCAGGCAAATAAGGATCTTCAGGATAGACTTAAAGAGCTTGGTATCGGTTCTTCCTCTGAATTGGGAGGTCCTGACGGCGAATTAGTTGAAGATTAAAAAACATGTAACTTTATGAAACATGTTTTAATACTGGGTATTTAGAGCGATCTTTTACCCAGTATTTTTTTATTTTGCGATATAACAGTAATATGATATAATACGACCTCAGTGGAGTTAACAGGAAATTAAGATAAAAGATAAAAGAACAAAGATAAAAGGGTGGAACGTCCTGGAAGAAGTTTAGAGTAGGAGAGAAAAATCTTTCGCCCCTACAAATGAACAAGAGAAGATCCCACAATGGCAACAGGTTTTTTATCTGCCAAAATTTTGTACAATTTTGACGAGATCTCTTCACTGTAAAATATAGAGAAGAGGACTTTTTACTTTTGCCTTTTTACTTAAGTAAGCTATGGAGGAGAAACAATGAGTATAAAAAAATTTATTGATGAGAATTATAAGCATTTCAATGCTGCTGTAGTTAAAGATGCAGCACAAGGCTGGATATCGCATCTTGATAAAGGCAATAAGATGTTCTTAACTATGGCAGGAGCTATGAGTACAGCCGAAATAGGGATATCTTTGGCAGAAATGATAAGGCAGGATAAGATACATGCAATATGCACTACAGGAGCTAATCTTGAAGAGGATATTTTTAATCTTGTCGCACATAATAGTTATAAAAGAGTTCCAGGGTATAGATATCTTTCAAAACAAGACGAAATGGATCTTTTGAATGGGCATTATAACAGAGTTACTGATACATGTATCCCTGAAGAAGAAGCAATGAGAAAGATCCAAAAGAAGATCACTCGTTATTGGCAGCAAGCAGATAAAGAAGGGAAAAGTTATTTTCCATATGAATATATGTATATGATGATAAAAAACGGCGATCTAAAAGAAGATTATGAAATTGATCCTAAAAACAGCTGGATGATAGCAGCTTGCGAGAAAAACCTTCCAATATGGACACCTGGTTGGGAAGATTCTACATTAGGGAATATTTCAGTAGCAGCATATAAATCAGGGAAGTGCAAAAAACTTGGGTTTGTGAAAAGCGGATTAGAACAAATGAGTTCTCTTATTGACTGGTATTTGGAGAAAACTAAAAAAGGATCTTTAGGTTTTTTTCAAATAGGCGGAGGTATAGCAGGAGATTTCCCTATATGTGTTGTCCCTCTTATAAGACAGGATCTGGAAAATGAGTGTAAGTTATGGAGTTATTTTTGTCAGATAAGTGATAGTACAACTTCGTATGGTTCATATAGCGGTGCTGTTCCGAACGAAAAAATAACTTGGGAAAAATTAAGTGTTGATACGCCTTCATTCATAATAGAATCAGACGCGAGTATAGTAGCTCCACTGGTTTTTAAGTATGTACTTGGGGAATAACTGGGGCAATAGGAGTTAGTGACTAGAGACTAGAAACTAGTGACTAGAATAAATTGATTTAAAGATAATTATAATTAATAGAATGAAATATTCAGTTTTGCTTAATAAAAACTTTTGTATAAATATATCTAGTCACTAATCACTAGTTACTAGTCACTAAAAATGCTATAAAGGAGAGCAAGATGCACTTCGGCGGTGATGATGTTCCAGAGATATATACGCTTTCAGAGAACTCTAAAGTTGTTTTTATTCCGTGTCCGTATGGCAATACAACATCTTATCAGTCAGGCACAGACAAAGGGCCTGATGCAATACTTGATGCAGCAAATCATATGGAGCTTTTCGACGAAGAATTGAAAAAAGAAATATTTGTGCATGGAGTTTTTACCCAAGCACCTATGGCTGTTTCTGATCTATCGCCTGAACAAATGTTTCAAGAAGTATATGAAAATATAAAAAACGTTCTTGCAAAAGATAAATTCCCTATTTTACTTGGAGGAGAACATTCTGTAAGTCCTGGGGTTGTGAAAGCAGTTTCAGAAAAATACAATAATGTTAGTGTGCTGCATTTAGATGCACACTATGATCTGAGAAACGAATATGAAGGGAGTAAACATTCACATGCATGTGCAGCACGTAGATTTTTGGAATATGCTCCTGTTGTTGAAGTAGGTGTAAGAAGCCTTTGTAAAGACGAGTATGATTTCATTAAAACAAAACCCGATGGATTGTATATTAAAGATGTTTATGATATACTCAAAGACAAAAAGTGGAGAGAAGATGTTGTTGCAAATTTATCAGACAATGTTTATATAAGCCTTGATCTGGATGTTTTTGATCCATCAATTATGCCTTCTACAGGAACACCTGAGCCAGGAGGGTTAACATGGGATCAAATAAGATCTTTGATAAAAATTGTTTCAGAGAAAAAAAATATAGTAGGGTTTGATGTTGTGGAACTTATGCCTATAGATGATCTAAAAGCACCGGATTTTATGACAGCAAAACTTATTTATAGGATAATGGGATATGTGTTCGGTTAATATATGTAGTGTCTGTGCCAGTGTCTGTGTCTGTTGAGGAATGTTTTTAAAGAGGTTTTAACAAGTTTCTTTAGAAAGTTCTTTCACAGACACTGACACTGACACAAAATAAGGAGGGAATCAAAAATGTTGTCTAATATTATCCAAAAAGGCGGCAAGATACTTGTGCCAAAAAAAATGTTCCTTACAAAAGGGATAGGTATGGACAGAGCAGAACTCAGAAGTTTTGAGTTTGCATTACGGGATGCTGGTATAGAAAAATGTAACTTGGTTCGTGTTTCCAGTATATTGCCTCCTAAATGTGAAATTATTGAAAAAGAAGAAGGTTTAAAAGAAATAACACCCGGGATGCTTACTTTTTGTGTTATGGCTAGATGTTGTTCTAATGAACCACATAGATTGATGGCAGCTTCGATCGGGATCGCAGTCCCTTCAGATAATAATGCTTATGGGTATCTAAGTGAACACCATGGGTATGGAGAATCTGATAAATCAGCAGGGGATACTTCAGAAGATCTTGCAGTAAGTATGTTAGCATCAACTTTAGGTATGGATATAGATGAAAACAAAGCATGGGATGATAGACGACAGGAATATAGATTCAGTGATAAAATAGTTCAAACTTCAAGTATAACGCAATCAGGTATTGTTGAGTCAAGCGGAAAATACTGCACCGTAATTGCTACTGCAGTGTTCTTGTTTTAAAAATAGGGATTGAAAAATAGGGACTGACACTTTTTTTTCAGAGAATTAACTCATGAAAAAATGGTGTCTGTCCCTATTTTTTTGTTTAAAGAAAACTTACATGAAACACAAAATACCTCTTTTTTGCTATATGATACTTATGTGGATAGTATCTTCTATTCCAGGGAATAACAATCCTCTGCCTTTCCCTGGATTTGATAAAATAGTACATATTATTGAGTATTCAATATTTGGATTATTGTTCTTAAGATACTTGTACCCACAGTTCCAAAAATATGCCCACAATAAAGTTCTGATATTATACTTTGTTTTTTCATTCGTATGGGCTGCCTCAGATGAACTCCATCAATATTTTGTCCCTTTAAGGAGCATGGATGTTGTAGATCTTTTTGCTGATATGTTTGGCGTTGTTCTTGCTTTGTTTGTTTTTAAAAAAATTTGTCGTAAGAGTTTATAGCGTAGGGGCAATTCATGAATTGCCCAGGCCTCTCAACCTCAGTATCTTAGATTTCCCACTTTCAAATGCTATTAAGTTTATTAGGTTCATTGCAAAAACAAATGGTTAATAACAAAGTTTTTGTGAAGTTTTTCTCAAAAACATTGACAATTTTTTTGATATCGTGTATACTTTTTTACTAATATCTAAAAAATGAATATCAAAGATAATTTTGATAGGCATAAAACAGGAGGCGAAATGGCTAAAATATTGATGGTTGATGATGACAATGATTTTCTTGAAGCCAGCAAAATGGTTTTAGAACAAGGTGGACACAGTGTTTTTACTGTTAACAGTCCTGCTGAAGCACAGGAGAAGATCAAAGCAGAAAACCCTGACCTTATTTTGCTGGACATTATGATGCAAAGCCCTGATGATGGTATTGCTTTTGCTCATAAGTTGAAAAAAGACAAAGTAACTATTCCTATTATTATGCTAAGCGGAATAAGCAAAGTAACAGGTTATTCTTATGGAAAATGTAACGATGTTCTTCCATGTACAGATTTCCTCGAGAAACCTATCTCTCCAAAGGTCCTTATAGATAAAGTCAATAGTGTTTTGGGAAAATAATATTCACAAGAAGAGGTTTTTAATATGAAGAAATCATGTTCAGTTAATAAGGCGATCACCAAAGATGGTAAAAAGGTGATCGTTTGTGATCAGTCAAGGGCTCAGCTTTTACCTGTCTTGCAAAAGATACAAAAAGAAAAAGGATGTATTTCAGAGGATGATATGCAGAATATCGCTGAAGATTTCAATATCCATCCTGTAGAGGTTTTTTCTGTTGTAAGTTTTTATGCTTTTTTAACTTCAGATAAAAAAGGTAAAAATATATTTCAGGTATCTACCTGTGCTCCTTGTGAATGTGCAGGAAGTAAGAAGATCATAGAAGCTTTGGAAAAAGAGCTTGGTATAAAATCAGGACAAACAACAGCCGATGGTTCTTTTTCAATTGAAGCTACCAGCTGTATAGGTATGTGTGATCAGTCTCCTGCAATGATAGTTAACGGTAAATTAATAGGGAATGTAACGGTTGACATGGTAAAGAAGATCATAGGAGAATGCAAAAAAAATGCCGGGACATTTACAGGCGAGTATAAGATCCAGAAAGGTAAAAGAACAGGAAAAGTGATATTCAGTGATATAGAAGCTTATGCCGGTTTAAGAAAAGCTATTGAAATTGGGCGAAGTTCTGTTCTCGAAGAAGTAAGAGATTCAGGGATAAAAGGCAGAGGAGGAGCAGGTTTTCCTGTAGGCGTTAAATGGAACTTGGCTGCAAGTGCTCAGGCTGCTCAAAAATATGTTGTGTGTAATGCCGATGAAGGGGAG
>JAQVOV010000047.1 GCA_028702395.1 Candidatus Omnitrophota bacterium | reverse complement strand
TCTTCCCATATATGATACGTTTCAATATCATCCTGATAAACCGATATCCAAAGTTTTTCTTCTTTTATCATAAGTTCTTTTGTAAGGAACTCCCAAGCCCAAACACATGCATCTTCTTTAAAATAATCTCCAAAAGAAAAATTTCCAAGCATTTCAAAAAAAGTATGATGTGAAGCGGTTTTACCTACATTATCAAGATCTCCGGTTCTCAAGCATTTTTGTGATGATGTAGCACGTCTATAGGTCAAGTTCTTTCCCATGAACTGTTCTTTGAACTGATTCATCCCTGCACCTGTAAAAAGAAGTGTAGGATCGTTTTCAGGGACCAAACGATCACTTTCTACAACAGTATGTCCTTTTTTTTCAAAAAATTTCAGGTATTTTTCTCTTATTTCATAACTTTTCATGATATTTCTTTAATATCAAAAAACTCTTCAATATCCTGGGCAGCAAATCCTTTGCTAAGAAGTTTTCTGTATATTTTTATTTTTTCCTTTTCTAGATCTTTACAGTTATTATCAAAATGATCTTTAGCAAACCTTTTTATTGTTTTCTTATCATCTACATCCATAAGATCCATATTTTTTTCTATCAGATCCAGATCTATCCCTTTTTGCAAAAGTTCCTGTTCAATAAGAAGTCTTGCTTTATAAGATAATAACCTTTGTTCTATCCACCATTTAGTAAAACCATCATCACCTAAAAATCCTTTTTTCTCATATGCATCAAGGATTTTCTGGATCTCGTCTTTTGAAACACCCTTATCAATAAGACGCTGGGATACTTCTTTTTTGGATCTTGGTCTAATTTTAATGAAATTAAGTATGTATTTTTCAATATCCATTGAATAATATCGTTATTCTTTAGGAACAGCCATTAGCTTTTGTAATTCTTTCTCTATCTTATTCATTACACTAAGATTTTCACGTAAATATTTGCGTGCATTTTCTTTGCCTTGTCCAATTTTATCTTCACCGTATGAAAGCCATGTACCAGTTTTAGTAAAAATGCCATATTCCTCTGCTAGATCAATAATGCTACTTGCTTTTGAAACACCTTCATCGAACATAATATCAAATTCTGCTTTACGAAAAGGCGGTGCAACTTTGTTTTTTACAACATTGGCTTTTACCCTTGAACCAACAACTTCTTCTCCCTTTTTTAAAGAAGCCATTTTGCGAAGATCTATTCTTACCGACGAATAAAATTTAAGCGCTTTTCCGCCTGGTGTAGTTTCAGGATTACCGAACATAACACCTATTTTCATTCTTATTTGGTTAATGAAAATAACACATGTTTTGGATTTTCCTACAATAGCTGTCAATTTTCTTAAAGCCTGACTCATTAATCTTGCTTGAAGACCTATATGTGAATCCCCCATATCGCCTTCAATTTCTTTTTTAGGAGTAAGTGCTGCCACTGAATCAACTACAATAACATCAAGTGCATTTGATTTTACAAGCATTTCAACAATACTCAGAGCTTGCTCCCCTGTATCAGGTTGTGAAATAAGCAGTTCGTTCAGGTTAATACCATTGATCTTTGCATAAGTACTATCAAAAGCATGTTCAGCATCAATAAACGCAGCTTGTCCTTCGGCTTTTTGGACTTGTGAAATAATACTAAGACATAAAGTTGTTTTCCCGCTTGATTCAGGCCCATATATTTCAATTATTCGTCCTCTTGGAACTCCGCCAATTCCAAGTGCATTATCCAAAGTGATCGCACCTGTAGGGATCGCTGGAATATCCAATTTAAAATCATCACCAAGTCTCATTATTGAACCTTTTCCAAACTCTTTTTCGATATCACTTAGAGCTAGTGATAATGCTTTTTCTTTATTGTCCTGTTTTCCCTCATCTATTTGAATTTTCTTCATTTTTACCATGAAAAAGCTCCTTTCTTTATTTACGTCATAATATTGAATAATATATTATATATAAGCTATGTATTAAAGTAAAGTAATATATTTTTTTAGAAAAAATATTTTCCTGATTTTTCAAAGGTATCATTCTCCCCCCTACTATTATATACGAAAGAAAACTCATTTTGTCCCAAACTTTTTTAAAATATCCTGAGGACCTGGTTCTATAGAACCAGGTCCTCCGTTAAGAACTAACTTTTACAATCAATTGATTTGATTTATGGGCTTTATAAGGCCCGGCCTTAATGATTGATTTGATTTTAAATAAGTCTTGCTACAGGACTAAATGACCTGCGATGAATTGGACAGGGGCCATGCTCTTTAAGAGCTTCACAATGAAATTTGGTTCCATAGCCTTTATGTTTTGCAAACCCGTAATTTGGATATATCTTATCATAATCTTCCATTATCCTATCTCTTGTGACTTTTGCGATAATGGATGCACTTGCTATGGATAGACTTTTCTGATCACCTTTAGGAATATATTCTTTATTACAATATATCTGTAAAGGCAATTGGCCATCTACAAGAAGATAATCTGGTTCTACACCCATATCTTCAACAGCTAGCTCCATTGCTCTTGCTGAAGCTTGAAGTATGTTTATCTTATCTATTAAACTATGCTCAACAATACCAACTCCATAACAACTGTTTTTAATTATCTCATCGTATGCTAACTCCCTTGCTTTTCTTGTGAGAGCCTTTGAATCATAAATTCGATTTGAAAAATCATATTTTTTAAGAATAACACAAGATGCAACAACGGGGCCTGCTAAAGGGCCCCGTCCTGCTTCATCTAGTCCAGCTATATTCTTATAGCCTCTGCTATTTAAATTATTTTCTTTTTTCAACATAATAATGCAATTCTCTAGAGATCTACACGCTCCTCGATTCTGCCTTTTTTCCCTACTTTATCTCTAAGATAATACAATTTTGCTCTGCTAACTTTTCCTTTTCTTTGAACCTTGATCTTCTCAATAAATGGTGAGTAAAGAGGAAATATCCTTTCAACACCTTCTCCATAAGAGATCCTTCTAACTGTGAAAACTGATCTTACACCTGCTGTTTTTCGTGCGATAACTATCCCTTCGAAATCCTGGATACGTGATTTATTCCCTTCCTGGATCCTAACACTTACAACAACAGTATCTCCGATCTTGAAATCAGGGATCTTTTTTTTCATCATTTCTTTTTCAAATGCCTGCACTTTTAAGTCCACTTTTATTCCTCCTTTTTGTGTCCTTGTTTCATGTGTCCTGTGTCTTGTGTTAGCTGTGGAATTCTACAATTTAGTTTTCCCAAATAAGACACATTACTCATGACTCACGACTCATGACTCTTGTATAGATCAGGCCGTTTTTCTTTTGTCTTTTTCAAAGCCTGTCTTTTTCTCCAATTTTCTATTTTCTTATGATCTCCGCTTAAAAGCACGTCAGGAACTTTCATTTCCTTATATTCCCTGGGTCTTGTATATTGCGGATACTCTATTAATCCATTATCAAACGTTTCAGTATCAAGTCCTTCAGGATTCCCTAGTACACCAGGGAGAAGTCTTGTAACTGAATCAACTATGATGCATGCAGCCAGTTCGCCTCCTGTTATAATATAATCGCCTATTGAGATCTCATCATCAACTAAAAGACGTATCCTCTCGTCAACACCTTCATAATGTCCGCAAACCAAAACTATTCGTTCGAGCTCTGACAGCTGTCTGCAAACCATTTGATCTAAGGTCCTGCCTTGAGGGGTCATCAAAATGATCTTTGTCTTTTCACGATCTTTTTCTTTTACGATATCTTCCAGTGCTTTGAAAACAGGTTCCACTTTCATTATCATACCAGCTCCGCCACCAAAGGGCTTGTCATCTGCTGTTTTTCTCTTATCACTTGTCCATTTCCTAAGATCATGTGTCTTTACCTGTACCAGGTCTTTTTCCTGAGCAAGCTTGATCATCGATTCTTTTAAAAACCCGCCAAACATTCCTGGAAAAAGTGTGATTATATCTATTTTCATAGAACAATATTTAGGCAATACAAAAAAATTATTTGCCTATCTTTTCTTTTTTTAATAAGCTTTTCACTGTAGGCGAAGGGATCGCACCATTCTTTAACCAGTACAAAGCTCTTTCTTTTTTAATATTAACATCGCTAGGCTCTGTTTTAGGATCATAGTATCCGATCTCCTCAATAAATCTTCCGTCTCGAGGACTTCGTTTATCTGTAGCAACTATTCTCCAAAACGGACGTTTCTTTGATCCAAATCTTTTTAACCTTAACACAACTGCCATAATCATTTCCTCCTTAATATTAGCTTTCGTCTTTCAGCTTTCAGCAAAAACATCTTTAAATCAATTATTGCTGATAGCTAATAGCTGATAGCTGAAAGCTATTTTTATTCTTTTTCTCTTTTAATATCCGCACCAACTGCTTTAAGTTTCTTTTCAAGGTTTTCATATCCTCTGTCTAAATGATAAACCCTATGCACTGTTGTTTTTCCTCGTGCAACAAGCCCTGCTAGGATCAAAGCTGCTGAAGCACGCAAGTCAGACGCCATTACATCTGTTCCACTTAGGCTTTTAACACCTTTTACAATTGCATTACACCCTTCTAGTATAATATTTGCACCTAGCCTATTCAACTCAGAAATATGAATGAATCTCTCAGGATATATTTTTTCTGTTATTACACTTATTCCTGGAGAAATACTTAAAAGGCTCATTATCTGAGCCTGCATATCAGTAGGGAATCCAGGATATGTTAAAGTTGTAACTGCTCCTGCTTTGAGCATTTTATTCTTTCGTCTTATCCTTATTGTATTCTGATCAATATCAACTAAACACCCAATTTCCCTGAATTTATCAGTGATGGCCATTATATCACTCGGTGCAGTGTTTCGCAACAGCAAATCTCCATTTGTTATTGCTGCAGCTGCCATATATGTTCCTGTCTCAATTCTATCAGGAATAATAGTATGTTGAGCTCCGTGTAATTTCTTTACCCCTTGTATAGTTATAGTGTGAGCACCTATCCCCTGAATTTGTGCACCCATTTTAAGCAAAAAATTACCTAGATCCTGTATTTCAGGTTCAGCGGCTGCATTATGTATAACTGTTGTCCCTTTAGCAAGTGTAGCTGCCATTATCAAGTTTGCAGTTGCCAGAACACTTGAGCCAAAATGCCCGCCAAGATATATATCTTTACCTTTAAGCTGCTTTGTATTTGCAATTATATAACCTTCTTCAACACTTATATCAGCACCCAAGGCTCGTAATCCTTTTAAATGAAGGTCTATAGGTCTTGGTCCAATAACACATCCTCCAGGAAAAGAAACATTAGCTTTTGATTTCTTTGCAAGTAATGGCCCAAGAACACAGATAGAAGCCCTCATAGTACTAACAATGTCATAAGGAGCTGTAGTTTCATTATAGGAACCACTCTCCCTGACCAGAACATCTTTTTCTCTTCTTAATTTAACCCCAAGATATTCAA
Organism: Candidatus Omnitrophota bacterium; assembly: GCA_028702395.1. Lineage (GTDB taxonomy): Bacteria > Omnitrophota > Gorgyraeia > JABMRN01 > JABMRN01 > JAQVOV01. The sequence continues at coordinate 5,309 of JAQVOV010000047.1, read as the reverse complement.
ATATCTTCTGCATAGTACTGATATCTTTTAGATCAGGGACATTTTTAATGATACATTCCTCATCTGTCAGTAATGTTGCAGCTATTATTGGGAGTGCGGCATTTTTTGCACCACTTATATCTATCTCTCCTTTAAGTACATGTCCACCATTTATTACAAGTTTATCCATTTTTGGCCTTTACTATCCTTTTTATCCCTGAATAGTCTTTAAAAAATATTATATCCTTAAATCCTTTACTCTCAAGCAAAGTATTTATTTTCTCTGATTGATCAAAACCTATCTCCATCATGACAATGCCATCTTCCTTTAAATACGACTTAAGATCTTCACATATCTTTTTATAAACATCCATACCATCTTTTCCTGCCAAAAGCGCATTGTAAGGCTCAGCTTTCACTTCAGGCGGCAATAAATGTTCATGGCATTGTGCTACATATGGCGGATTTGAAATAATAAGATCGAATTTGTAATTTTTATCCAAAACACTAAAAACATCACTTTTTACAAATGAGATCTTTTTTGAAACCCCTATTTTTTTTGCATTTTCTTCTGCTATCAAAAGAGCTTTTTCGGAAATATCGATCGCAATGATTTCCACACTTTTAAGATAATATGCAAGGCTTATTGCAATATTACCTGAACCTGTTCCAATATCACATATCCTCACAACTTTTGAGGATCCTTTTTCCTTTATCAGATCAACTGCTTTCTCAACAAGGATCTCTGTTTCAGGTCTTGGAATAAGTGTATCTGGTGTGACCTTAAGCTCAAAATCCATAAAATACGCTTTTCCTGTCACATATTGCTCAGGTAAACTCATTCCTGCCCTCGTCGCAAACGTCTTTCCTCTTCTTTCAAAGCATCGATAATATCGTCGATATCACCTTCCAAAATAGCATCTAATTTATGAATCGTAAAACCTATCCTGTGATCAGTGACCCGATTTTCAGGAAAATTGTACGTTCTTATTTTTTCTGATCTATCACCTGAACCAACTTGAGCTTTTCTGTCGTTAGCTCTTTCTTGTCTTTGCTTACGCTTCCTTTCCTCATAAAGTCTAGCACGTAAAACACTCATAGCTTTTGCTTTATTTTTATGCTGACTGCGTTCATCCTGGCACGTAACTACAACACCTGTTGGTAAATGTGTTATTCGTATTGCAGAATCTGTGACATTAACATGCTGTCCGCCAGCTCCACTTGAACGATACGTATCGATTTTAAGATCGTTTAAATCAACTTCAATGTCTACATCTTCAACCTTTGGTAGAACTGCAACAGTGGCAGCTGAAGTATGTATCCTGCCACTAGCTTCAGTAACAGGAACTCTCTGAACCCTGTGAGTACCACTTTCGAATTTTAATCTGCCATAAACATTTATCCCTGATATGGAAAAGATCATTTCTTTTAGTCCGTTTTTTTCAGAGTAATTCGCACTGATCGTTTGACATTTCCAACCATTTTGATCTGCATAATTAAGATACATTTGGTAAAGATCACCTGCAAACAATGCAGCCTCAATTCCTCCAGTACCCGCACGTATTTCCATTATAATATCTCTATCACTATCAGAATCTTTTTCAAAGATCGCATCTTCCAGTTGGATATCAATGTCCTGTTTCTTTTTCTCAAGACCAACTAGTTCATCTTCGATCATTCCTGTCATTTCAAGGTCATTTTTATGATCATCAAGATCTTTTTTCAATGCTTTTATTTCATCGGATGTATTCTTATAATCAAGATATTTTTCTGCAACCTCTCTAATACCAGCCAATTCTTTTGCATATTTCTGATATTCAGTTATATTCTGGACAACATCAGGATCTGTTGTCAGTTCTTTTAACTGTTTATATCTGTTTAGTATTCCATCAAGTTTTGCAAACATATTTGGTCTTTTACTTTGCTTCTTTATCTTTTATCTTTTTTGCTTTTTCCATCCCTGCTTCATATCTTTTCTTGAATTTTTCTACCATACCAGCAGAATCAACGAATTTCTGCTGTCCGGTGAAAAAAGGATGGCATTGCGAGCAAAGATCTATCCTTAGATCCTGTACAGTGCTTCTAGTCTCAATAGTCTCACCACAAGCACATTTGATAACAGTTTTTTTATACTCTGGGTGCACGTTTTTTTTCATTTTATCCTCCAAGTTTGCGCTTCGCGCCTCGAGCTTTTGTACTCCGCGCCTTTAATGAAATTCTAGAATTCCGTTTAAGCTCGCAGCTCGTAGCTCGTTGCTCGTTGCTTATTTATTTGTTCATACTATCCAAAAACTCTTTATTTGTTTTTGTTTTTTTAAGTTTTTCTCTTAAAAGCTCCATAGCTTCAACAGTATTAAGATCATTAAGAGCTTTTCTCATTAGCCAAATTCTCTGTAGATCATTTTGTTCAACAAGAAGATCTTCTTTTCTCGTGTTTGACTTTTTGATATCTATAGCTGGGTAGATCCTTCTTTGGAACAATGACCGATCAAGCTGAAGTTCACAGTTACCTGTTCCTTTGAATTCTTCAAAAATAACTTCATCCATCCTGCTGCCTGTATCAACAAGTGCTGTAGCAATAATAGTAAGACTTCCACCTTCTTCAATATTTCTTGCAGCACCAAAAAACCTTTTTGGTTTTTGTAAAGCATTTGAATCCACGCCTCCAGATAAAATTTTACCTGAGTGAGGTAATGCAGAGTTATATGCTCTTGCAAGCCTAGTTATTGAGTCTAAAAGGATAATAACATCTTTTTTATGTTCAACTAACCTTTTAGCTTTTGCTACGACCATTTCAGCTACTTGTATATGCCTTTCAGCAGGTTCATCAAATGTTGAACTAACAACTTCTCCTTTTACTGATCTTTGCATATCTGTAACTTCTTCTGGTCTTTCATCTATAAGTAATACTATCAATACTGCTTCTGGATGATTAGTGCTAATTGCATTTGCGAATTTTTGTAAAAGAACTGTTTTTCCGCTATAAGGAGGAGCTACGATCATAGCCCTTTGACCTTTTCCAACCGGAGTAAGCAGATCCATTACTCTCATAGACAATTCATCTGGAGTCGTTTCAAGATTAAATTTCTTATTAGGATACAATGGTGTCAAATTATCAAAAACTATTTTATTTTTTATCTCATCCGGATTCTCAAAATTCACAGCTTGCACTTTTAGCAAAGCAAAATATCTTTCACCCTCTTTAGGAGGTCTGATCTGTCCGCTTACAGTATCTCCAGTTTTAAGACTGAACCTTTTAATTTGTGATGGAGATATATATATATCATCCGGGCACGGTAAATAATTAAAATTAGGACTTCTCAAAAAACCAAATCCATCAGGCAGTATCTCTAAAACTCCTTCTCCAAAAAGATGCCCTTGTTGTTTAGCTTTGGCTTTTAGGATCTCATATATCAGATCCTGTTTTTTTAATGCCCCAATCCCTTCAACATTAAGTCCTTTAGCCATAGCTGTAAGATCAGCCATACTAATAAGCTTCATTTTTCCTATGTCAGTATCAGCCGTATCACCAGAAGGCCTAGGTGCCTCATCTATGCTGTTATTATATCTATCGTTAACAGATCCTCTGTCAACTCCTGGCTTAACCTTTCTTCTTTTTTTTATTTCTGTCATCACTTCTCCTATTCTATATAATATTATTAGTATATAGCCATAAAGGTTATATACATTAACCCAAGTTCTTAAAAATGTCAAGTATATGTTTTGTAAAAGTTTTTTTATCTTTATTATTCTTTACAATAACATCTGCATACTTTAAAAACTTATTTTTAGGCATCTGAAACCTAATCCTCTTTTTAAGATCCTCCTTTTTTAATCCTCTTTTTTTTGCTCTAGCAACCTGAACATGACTATTAACAGTTATTACCAGAACTTTATCAGTATATTTATCCAACCCCATTTCTATAAGCAAAGGGGCATCAATAATAATAACCTTTCGTCTGCCCCTTTTAATTTTTGAAATAATCTCTTTTTTAATGAGAGGGTGCAACAGTCTGCAAAGCAAGTCTAACTTTTTTTTGTCATTAAAAACAATATCTGCAAGTTTTGCCCTATCAATCTTACTGTTTGAAACAATATTTTTTCCAAAAAGCTTTATTATCTTTTGTTTTATTCTGCCAACAGATAAAAGTTTTTGAGAGATATTGTCAGCATTGATTATCTGTGCGCCGTTATTTTTAAAGATCTCGCATGCAGTTGTTTTTCCGCTGCAGATCTGGCCGGTAACACCTATTACAGTCATTGTTCAATATCCTCCATGTACATCCAATTCTTTCCTTTTTTGATATTTACAGTTATAGGCACTTTAAGCGAAACAACATTTTCCATCTCGTGTTTTATTATTGGTATGATCTTTTCTAATTCATTGCAATGCACATCAAAAACCAATTCATCATGCACCTGCAACACCATTTTACTTTTAAATGCCTTAAGTTTTTCATGGATATTGTTCATTGCTATCTTGATCATATCAGCTGCTGCGCCTTGAAGCGGAGTATTAACAGCTATCCTCTCGGCAAATCCTCTCATCCTGAAATTTGGGCTATTTATCTCAGGGATATACCTGATCCTATTCATCATGGTCTTAACATATCCATTCTTTTTAGCTTCCTCAATACATCTGTCTAAATAAGTCTTTACTGAAGGATATCTCTTGAAATAATTCTTTATGAAAGTATCTGCTGTAGCAACGTTCACCCCTATCTCTTTTGAAAGCTTGAATGCCCCCATCCCATAAACTATGCCAAAGTTTATAGCTTTAGCCGAATATCTCATCTGAGGCGTAACATCATTTATTGCAACATCATAGACCAATGATGCTGTATAAGAATGTATATCCATGTTCTTCTTAAAAGCATCCAGCAAAGTCCTGTCTTCTGAAAGGTGTGCTAATATCCTAAGTTCGATCTGCGAATAATCAGCACTAACCAAAAATCCTGATGTCTGTTCAGGTATAAAAGCCTCCCGTATCTTTCGGCCTTCTTCTGTTCTAATAGGAATATTCTGTAAATTAGGATAACTTGATGATAACCTGCCTGTTTGAGTGATCGTCTGATTAAAAGATGTATGTATCTTCTTGGTTTTCTTGTTCAAAAGTTCAGGCAAAGCATCAACATAGGTTGACTTCAATTTTGCAAGCCCTCTATAATCCAACATCTTTTTCGCAAAATCACTTTGCTGGGCAAGCACAGATAGCACAGATTCGTCAGTAGACGGTCCGGTTTTTGTTTTTTTGTAATTGGCAACTTCATTTTATCAAAAAGGATAGTCTGAAGCTGCTTAGGAGAATTAACATTGAACTCTTCCCCTGC
>JAQVOV010000194.1 GCA_028702395.1 Candidatus Omnitrophota bacterium | reverse complement strand
TTCTATAGAATCCTTTTTAACGCAGAAATATCCTTTTCTTTCAAATATCCAGCTAACAGCACCAGGCATACCCATATTCCCACCTCTTTTAGTGAAAATACTCTTCACATCACTAGATGTTCTATTTTTATTATCTGTTAACCCTTCAACGATTATCGCAACTCCGCCAGCGCCATATCCTTCATAGGTTGTCGCTTCATAACTGACACCTTCAAGTTCTCCTGTTCCTTTTTTTATAGCTCTTTCAACATTATCTGCAGGCATGTTAGCATCTTTTGCTTTTTGTATACAAAGACGAAGTTTAGCATTACCATCTGGACTACCCCCTCCTTCACGTGCAGCAACAGTTATTTCTTTTATGAGTTTAGTGAAAAGTTTTCCTCTTTTAGCATCAGCAGCACCTTTTTTGTGTTTAATAGTTGACCATTTATTATGACCTGACATGTTTGTTCTCCTTTATAGCTTGTTTAGTAACTAGTGACTAGTGATTAGTGACTAGGATAATATATAACAGCCTTATCTTAAAATCAATTTATCCTAGTTTCTAGTCACTAGTTTCTAGTCACGAATTCCTATTACCTCAGCTTATATATTATATATTATATGTCAAGAACTGACAAGGATTATTAGTTTTACTAGTTTAACTGGTTGGACTAGTTGAACTGGTTAGTGATTGGAAAAGTGCAATGCGCAAAGGAAGGTTCTGAATAAGTTTTTGTTGGGTTAAGCTATTGATGGCAATAAGCCCCTACATGAGTTAAAATGATAGCTGAGATTAAATGGACTTTTGTAGGGGCGCGGTTTCCGCTCTTAAAAAAAAGATCATAGCTGCACAAACATATAATTATTTTAACTCGGCATACCTAACGTCTCATTGGCTTGTGCATAAGCAACTCCCTTGTAGCCTCTTACACTAACCACACATGTATTAGTTGGAAATTTCCCTGCTATCAACATACACCTTGTGTTTGCTACATTAAAATAATGTCCACTAACAGAACAAACTTCAAAGATTGCCTGCTCAGGATCAAGAGGAATAAATTTTATTTTGGGTTCTATATATTTTTTCATTTTATTGGTTTGAGATTTCCAAACAATAGTTCATATATGCAACAGATCCCTAATTATTTTAGCTTGGCATAGCTTCATTTTCTATAGTATTAGCCTGAATACTACGAATATATCCTTTAACTGAAATATAACATAAAGGTTGAGGCCCTAGTTTACCACCTATAGACATACATCCAGTAGACCCTGTCATAAAATATTGCCCCCCTACTTTACAAACCTGTAAAACAGCTTGTACTGGATCAAGTATAACTTTTTTTATTATTGGTTGTGTATATTGTTTCATTCTGTTTCACTTTATGTTTTGGGCGGACACAAAGGTCCGCCCCTACGTGAAATTTTTAATTACCAAATCTGGCCTCTGGCTTCTAACCCTTATCAACTGATTTTTAGAACCTTCCACTAGCTAAAAGCTGACAGCTGATGGCTTATCATGCCTATAGATATAATTACTTTAACTGGGCTCAGCATTAGTAGAAATTGTCCCGTTTGCACCTGCAAAAGATGCTCCTTTTTGTGTGCTGTTACATGGAAATATAGCAGCTCCAGCTACTACACATAGTCTCCAAGTTAGATCTATCATATAGATCCCAGCACCTACTTTACAAGCTTGTAAGATCGCCTGTGACGGATCAAGATCAACTGCTGTTATTTTTGGTTGTGTGTATTTTTTATTATTTTTCATTTTATTTTAAGTCCAAGGATTAACACAGATGACAGAATAAAAATGCTTAATTTTTATTCTGTCATCCCGGTTTTGCCGGCTAAAAGCCGGCAAATACCGGGATCTAAAACATTTTCAAGATAAACACTGATAAACTTTTTTGCCGTCTGGCCTCTGGCTTCTGGCCTCTAATCTTTAAATCAATTTATTCTATTCACTATTCACTATTCACTAATTATTATACCACACTACACTACACACACAATTATTTTTCTAAAACATGTGAACAATGGTGTTGTATACTAAAGTGTGGGCTTTTGAAGAAGGCCTTTGAAATAAGTCAAAAAAAGTGGTACGGTGATCTCCAAATTAACCACAAAAAGGAGGACCGTACCATGAAAGAATTAACTTTCACAGGCAATAGTATCACAGAATGGCAAAATTTCAAAGATTTTTATAGAGAAATCTTTTGGGAAGAGTTAAAAAGAAAAAACAATCAAATGCTAAAGCAAACAATAGAGACACATTGCGAGAAAGTGTTTGAAATGCAAATAAGAGCAAAGAAGTATGAGCGAAATGGTGTGCGAAGAGGCGAACGATTAGGAAAAAGGTATAGGAGTTTAGAGACAGAATTCGGAATAATAAATAATATTAAGTTATTGAGGGCAAAAGGGTGCGATATAAGGTTTACATTGTTTGACAAGTGGCAAAGGATACAGCCAAGTGTAATAAAGTATATGCTAAAAGTGTATTTAATGTCAAAGAGCAGTGCAAAAGCATCAAAAATAATGCAAGAGTTAGGTCATAGTAAATATTCCAGAGGGTTTTATGTAAGTTTGAGCAAGTATATGGAAAAAGGGCTTAAGGAATGGTTAGATAGACCAATAACAAAGAAGTATAAGTATGTGTTTATAGATGGGATGGGAGTCTCCCTTA
>JAQVOV010000046.1 GCA_028702395.1 Candidatus Omnitrophota bacterium | reverse complement strand
TAAGAGATTTTCAATATGCTGCAGGACAAATCGAAGGTGGCTTTTTAGGCTTGAAGGCTTTGATTTTCAAGGGAGATCTTTTATCTCTATTGAATGATTAAAGTATAAATGAAGATGATGTGTTTCAAGAAAACAGGTATTTTTGTTTCAAGGATTAAATGAATAAAAAAAAAGTTTTTATTATTGCTAATTGTGGGTGGGCTATTCAGAATTTTAGAACTTTACTTATAAAAGAGTTGATCAGAAAAGGATATGTTGTACATGTTATTTGTCCGAGAGATGAATACATTGAAGAATTAGTTTCTATAGGAATTGTTTATTATGATTGGAAATTGTTGAGAAGTGGGATTAACCCGTTTTCTGAATTTTTTTCGCTAATTAAACTTTTTTTAATTTGCTTAAAGAATAGACCTGATATTCTTATGGGTTTTACTATAAAACCTAATATTTATGGGGCAATTGTTGCAAAGTTATTAAAGATACCTTTTATGGCAACTATAACAGGCTTGGGTACAGTTTTTATAGAAAAGTCTTTTTTTACTGTTTTAGTGAAAAGTTTATATCGTCATAGTTTGCGCGGGATTTATAAAGTGTTTTTTGAAAATAAACATGATCAAAAGTTTTTTATTGAAGAGAAGATCGTAACCAAACAAAATAGTATAACTGTAGGAGGGGCTGGAGTAGATACTCAAAAGTATGCCCCTATGTTAGATCAAAAAGAAAAAGATATTTTTGTATTTTTGCTTGTGGCTAGAATGCTTAAAGATAAAGGTGTAATAGAATTTGTTGAAGCAGCTAGAATTCTTCATAACAAATATAGTGACATGTCTTTTGAACTTTTGGGCCCGTGTGATGATATAAATAAAACTGCTATATCTAGCAAAGAAATAAAAGAATGGGAAAAAGAGGGCTTTATTAAATATACAGGGCTTGTATATGAAACTAAACCTTATTATGCTAAAGCAGATTGTGTTGTTTTGCCTTCTTATAGAGAAGGCCTATCAGGGGTTTTATTAGAGGCTTCTTCAATGGCTATTCCCACAATTACCACTGATGTACCAGGTTGTCAGGATGTTGTTCGCCATGGTGTTAATGGTTTTTTGTGTAAGGCAAGAGATGTAGGATCTTTAGTAAGTGCTATGGAGAAAATATATAAGACCCCTCAAGATCAAAGAAATGTTATGGGTGAGAATGGGCGAAGAATAGCTCAACAGGAATTTGATGTTCAAAAAGTGACTGCTGAGTTTTGTAATGTAGTAGATCTTGCTTTTAAATAGGATAAAATGAAAAAAATTCTTTTTGTTTCAACGAATCCTTTATCTTTTAAGGCTTTTAATATGGATCTTTTTTATTTTTTACAGCAAAAAGAATTTGAGGTACATGCTGCTGCTGGATACGGAAATGAAATAGATTTTTTACAAGAAAAAGGAGTAGTCTTTCATCAATTAGAGATACCACGTAAAATAAATGTTTTAAAAGACCTAAAAGCTGGGATGGCTTTAATGAATCTTATAAAAAAAGAAAAGTTCGATATTGTACACTCACAAACATCAAAGGCAGGTTTTATTGCTAGGCTAGCGGCTAAATTCACAGGAGTTAGAGTGATCGTCCATAATGTTGGAGGATGGGCATTTAATGAGTTTTTGCCAAACTATAAAAAAACGATGTATCTTTTTCTTGAAAGGGCTGCTGGATTGTTTTGTGATGTTGTGATCGCAGTAAGTAAATTCGTCAAAGATGATGGGATCAATTACAATGTCCTTCCTGAAAATAAAATAGAATTAGTGTATAATGGGGTCAATACTACCAGGTTCAAACCTATATCTACAGAAGAAAAGACTTTTTTAAAAAAGGAAAGAGGACTTGATAGCACTAAAACAATAATAGGCACAGTATCTAGAATAGTTAAAGATAAAGGTATAGAAGATATTATTTCTGCAGCAAAATTATTGAAAGATAATGAGACTGTTTTTTTTGTTATAGTGGGAGATGGCGAGAAGCGTATAGATTATGAGAGAAAGGTAAAAGAGGAAGGATTGGAGCAGAATTTTCTTTTTACAGGATATTCAGCAAATATAGATAAGTGGATGAATGTTTTTGATGTTTTTTTGTTGCCTACTTTAAGGGAAGGATTCGGAGTTGTATTTGCCGAAGCTCAATCAAGCGGGATACCAGTTATAGGCACAGATATTCCTGCTCTAAGGGAAGTTGTTTTGGATGGTCAAAGCGGATTTTTGGTAGAACCGTGCAACTGCAGAAAACTGGCTGATAAAATAAATCTTTTGTTAAATAAAGTATTATGTGATAATATGGGTCAAAAAGGAAGAGAACATGTTGTTGAGAACTTCTCTTCAGAACAAAACAGCATCAAAACTTACGAGATATATAAGAAAATATGGGAAAAAAAATTCAAAAAGGCTTTAAACGAATAATAGATATTTTATCTGCTTTTTCAATTATAATATGTTTATTGCCATTATTACTTATTTTAGCAGTTCTGATAAAAGTAACTTCAAAAGGTCCTGTTTTTTATCTGTCTAAGAGGGTTGGAATTAACGGGAAAACATTTGATATGGTTAAATTCAGGACAATGGTGGATAATGCTGTTAATATCGGAGCAGGTATTGAAACATATAAGCATGATCCGAGAATTACAGTGATAGGTGTTTTTTTAAGAAAATGGAGTATTGATGAGATCCCTCAAGTTTTTAATATAATAAAAGGTGATATGAGTTTTATAGGTCCAAGACCTGCTTTACCTCATCAAGTAGAAAAATATACAGCAGAAGAAAGAAAAAGGTTAGAAATGAGACCCGGAATAAGCGGATGGGCACAAGTAAGAGGAAGAAATCTTTTGTCGTGGAAAGAGAGAATAAAAAAAGATATTTTTTATATTGATAATTTTTCCTTGTTTTTGGACATTAAAATATTTTTCATGACTTTTTGGGTTATTTTATCTCAAAAAGGAGTTTATGGAAATGATGGAAAGGTCAAGGATTATGAATAGATTTGATAATTGGCAAAAACCTGAAATAAAAGAAGGACAGTTAACAAAGTATAATTGGATAGTCAGACATGCTGACAAGCTTGTTTTGGGGAACAGGACAGATATCGGGGCTTTTACTTATTTAAATGCCAAAAATGGTATTGAGATACAGGATAATGTTCAGATAGGCTCACATTGTTCTATCTATTCAGTTTCAACAATAGATGAAAAAGAAGGCAGGGTTGTGTTGAAAAAAAACTGTAAGATAGGGTCTCATAGTGTTATAATGCCTGGAATTACAATAGGTGAAAATGCTATTGTGGGGGCTTTTTCGTTCGTGAATAAAGATGTACCGGATAATGTTACTGCATATGGTGTACCTATTAAAATTAAAGGAAAATAACATGAAAATACCTCTTTCTGCTGCAGATATTACTGAAAAAGAGATCAGTGCAGTTGTAAATGTCTTGAATGGCGAAAGACTTTCTATGGGTAATGCTATAGTTAAATTCGAAAAGATATTCACTAAATATACCAAAAGAAAATATGCTGTTGCTGTTAATAGCGGAACATCTGCTTTGCATTTAATAGTGAGGGCATTAGGATTACAAAAGGGTGATGAAGTTATAACGACCCCTTTTAGTTTTATTGCCTCTTCAAATTGTTTGTTGTTTGAAGATGTAACCCCTGTTTTTGTTGATATAGAAAGAGAAACCTATAATATAGATGTTTCTAAGATAGAGGAAAAAATAACACAGAAAACTAAAGCTATCTTAGCTGTTGATGTTTTTGGCGTCCCGGCACTTTGGGATAAATTAATAAAAATTGCCAAAAAGCATAAATTAAAGCTTATACAGGATAGTTGTGAGGCCTTAGGAGCTGAGTTCAAAGGTAGAAAAATAGGGTCTTTTGGTGATGCAGCAACTTTTGCTTTTTATCCTAATAAACAGATAACAACAGCCGAAGGCGGAATGGTTCTTACTGACAATAAGAACATTGCTGATCTTTGTAAAAGTATGCGTAATCAAGGCAGGGATAATATGCAAACATGGTTTGGACATGTTAGGTTGGGCTATAATTACAGATTAAGTGAAATGCAGGCTGCTTTAGGGATCGTTCAAATGACTAGAATAAAAGAAATATTAAAAAAGCGTGAAATTGTTGCCAAATATTATGAGGAGAATTTAAAGGATATTCCTGGCATAAAGATACCCGAGAACATTTCATATGGGAAAAGAAGCTGGTTTGTTTATGTTATTGAGTTAGGCAACAAATTCAATAGAAAAGATAGGGATAAGATCATGAAGCTATTAAGAGGTCAAGGCGTATCATGCAGTAATTATTTTAGCCCTATACACTTACAGCCATTTTATAGAAAGCTTTTCAATTTCAAACGTGGTTATTTTCCCGTAACTGACTATGTTTCAGATAGGACCATTGCGCTGCCTTTTTTTAATAAGTTAACGGAAAAAAAGGTGATATACATTACTCAAAAGCTTAAAAAAATAATTTTGTCACTGTGAATAGGAGTTGTGGATGATAGAAAAGAGCATAAGATCTTTAGAGAATATAATTGAAATATCTTTATATCTTCTTATTTTTTGCTTGCCTTTTTCAAACTCTTTAGTTGAGATTTTTGCAGTTATTGCCATTATTGCGTTAATAATAAAAAAACTTTTACAGTATAGGCTTTATGGAGAAAAAAAGTTTTTACGGCCTGTAAATACAGGCATAAATATTGGGTTATATGGTTTTGTTATACTTGCCTTAATAGCTGCTTTTTTAGGGGAAGATGTAGGTCATAGTTTGAAAAAATGGATGGGCGTCTATCTGAAAAATATAGCTTTATTTTTTGTAATAGCAGAAACCTTTTCAGAACTAAAGAAAATAAAAAGAATTTTGTATGTAATATCAGTAACAGTTGTTTTTATACTTATTGATCTAGTTGTTCAGCATTTAACAGGGGTTGACTTTGTCCGTAAAATACCTGCCTACACAGCCAATAGATTGAATGCTAGTTTTAATAATCCTAATGATTTTGCTGCATGGCTTTCTGTTTTTATTCCTATCAATATCGGGATATGGATATTTTTCAGCAATTATTATAAAAGGACAAAAAAGTTTTTTTATATAATTCTTTTCTTTGTGGTTTTATGTTTTTGCTTTTGGGGATTGTTCTATGCATCATCACGAGGAGCTTTTCTAGGAGTTCTTTTAGCTTTGGTTTTCATGTTCGGATTTACAAAAAAAAAGCTTTTTTTAATACCAATGTTCATTCTTTCTTTTCTTGTTTTGATGAGTTCATCTGATCTGAAAACAAGAGTAGCTGGGAGTTTTTCTGATAATTCTACAATTAATAAGGACAGGATAGATCTTTGGAAAGAAGCCCTTGTTGTAATAGAGGACAATCCTTTGTTTGGAGTGGGTGTTGGTAATTACATGAAGGTTACAACCAGTCTTATGTATGCACACAATTCGTATTTGCAGTTAGCTGCAGAGAATGGCATACCTTGTATGCTTGTTTTTGTTTTTTCAATAGGCATTTTTTTTCTTAAAAATATTAAAATGATCCTTTTTGCTAATGAAAGATCTCAAACGACCTGTTTGTTGATAGGTTTTTTGGCAGGGGATCTGGTTTATTTGTTCCATGCCGGAGTTGATACACATTTCTCATCTTTAAAGATATTTGCTTTGTTTTGGATACTTATAGGCATAACAGCAGGCATAAACAGAGAGATCGAAAGCTCAGTAACAACAAGCGACAAATATGAACAATAACCTGACAGTAATTGTAATAACAAAAAACGAAGAAAAGAACATTCGCAGATGTCTGGACTCTATAAAAGATATTTCAGATGAAATAATCATAGTAGATGATAATTCCATGGATAGAACTGTTGAAATAGCGCAAAAAGAATATAATGCTAAAGTTATATCTAACCCATTGAATAATGATTTTGCAAACCAAAGGAACTTAGGGATAGAACATGCAACTTGTGATTGGATATTTCAAATGGATGCAGATGAGGTTGTGCCTAAGGAAACTTCTCAAAAAATAATAAAGGCTATTCATAATAACAAAGACTATGCAGCTTTTAATATTATCAGAAGAGATTGTATCTATAATATTCCGTTAATGCATGTGCCTTTTGCCTCTTTAGCTAGAATTTTTAAAAAAGGAGAGGCTCAATATTCAGGGAAAGTCCATGAGCAACTTGTTATAAAAGGAAAATCTTTGAGTTTAGATGCAATAGTACTTCATTATAATATTTTTTCTATAGAGCAAATGATGCAAAAAGCTTTAAAATACTCTACATTAGAAGCTGATAAGATCATTGAAAATACTCCTGATATTTCGATTAAGAAAGTTAGGTATAAGATATCATTTGGGACTATCAAGTTATTCTTAAAACATTATTTTAAAAGAAATTCACGTAAAGATGGTGAGGTAGGGTTCATTTATGCTGTTATAAATTCAATATCCCCTGCAATTTTATGGCTTAAAGTCTTGGAGAAACTCATTTTACGTGATAGAGGAAAGGGTGAAAATTATTTAGAGGCCAGAAGCCAGAAGCCAGAAGCCAGAGGTTAACTGGGGCTATCTGAGTTTAGAGTTATGTTAAGCATATGCAGAAACGCATAACGCACAACAAAAGAATACACGTGAGTACAAATGAAAAACATCTTAATTGTTCGTACAGACAGGCTCGGGGATCTTTTAATGACTTTGCCTATGATAAGATGTATAAAACAAAATTATCCCCAGTCAAAGATAACTCTGTTATCCAATATCTCCAATAAGGGGTTGCTTGAAGATTGTTCGGATATTGATGATCTTGAATATATCTCTGAAAAAGACCGTAAGACTTTTTCAGCAAAGGTTAAGATATTCAAGATGCTTAAAGCGTATAAATTTGATGTTGCAGTGATCTCAAATCCTGACAAGTTTTTTCATTTTATAACATGGTTTTCAGGTATACCGCTTAGGGTGGGATACAATAAGAAATCCGGATTTTATTTGAATAAAAAAACAAAGGATATTTCGAGTAAAGGTGACAGACATCAAATAGATTGCAATCTTGATCTGGCATATTTGTTCTGTGATAGGAAGTGGGATGGGAACATTCAGTTTACATCTGAGCATGTACATAGTAATAGCAGCGATCTGAAAAATACCCATAATAAAAAAACTAAAGTAGCAGTACATTTAACAACGTCCAATCCCATTAAAGAATGGCCTATACAACAGTTCCATGAGGTATGTAATTCATTAAAAAATAAGGGATATGAAATAGTTTTGATAGGTGAAAAGAGGGATAACAAGATAAATAGTGTTTTTAATGAAAGCGATGGGTTTATTGATCTTATAGGCAAAACTTCTTTGTCGCAACTTTGTGCTGTTTTAAAAGGAGCTGATTGTCTTATATCTTTGGATTCAGGACCATATCATATTGCATGGATGCAAAAAACACCAGTTGTAGGTATTTTCATAAAAGATGCTTTAGGTTCGAATCCTATCCGTTGGGGGGTATATCCAGGATATGCTAAATGTAAGCAGTTTTATGATAAGGCTGATAATATAACAGTTGAGCATATTGTAGATGCAGTTGAAGAGGTGATTGCCTGATGAAAGAGTCTATGAAGATATTGATCTTTAATCCGTTTGGTATAGGCGATGTTATTTTTTCTACGCCGGTTATAAGAGAAATACATAAGAAATATCCAAATGCAACGTTATATTATGTTTGTAATAAGCGAACAAAGTTTTTACTGGAGAATGATCCATATTTGGCAGATATATTTATTTATGAAAAAGATGATCTGCGGGAGCTTTTCAAAAAACATCCTTTTGGTCTTTTTAAAGAGCTTATTTCTTTTTCAAATAAAATACGAAAATTAAAATTTGATGTTATGGTAGATATGACATTGAATCACCAGGCATCTTTATTCATGATGTTATCAGGAATAAGAAAAAGAATAGGATTGAATTATAAGAATAGAGGAAGGTTTTTAACATCCAAGATAAAGCTGGATGGTTTTAATGATAAAAATGTCGCATTATATTATTTGGACCTATTAAAATTTTTAGGTATAGATTCGCAGGATGGAAAAGTGGAATTGTTTTTGTCAAAACAAATGGATGATTGGGCAAAGCAATGGTCAGAAAAAACATTCTCAAATGAAAGATTTATTGCAGTATGTCCTGGTGGAGGTACTACATGGGGCAAAGATGCAGCATCCAGGCAATGGCCTGTTGAAAAGTATTCCAAACTAATAGATAAAATAATTCAAAAATATAATGCAAGCATTGTGGTTTTCGGTAATAAAAACGAAATTTGTATTGCCGACGAGATATTAGCCGGAATAAAAGGTAACGTTATAAATATGGCAGGTAAAACAACGTTGCCTGAGTTTCTTGCTTTACTAAAAATGGCTTTTTTTGTAATATGTAATGATGGTGGACCAATGCATATGGCAGTAGGTGTTAAAGCTAAGGTTGTTTCAATTTTTGGACCTGTAGATGAAAAAGTATATGGGCCATTCAAATTGGAAGATCATATGATAATTACATCGGAGATATCGTGTAGACCTTGTTATAAGAACTTTAGGTTGAAAGAATGCAGCACTTATGGGTGTATAAAGGATATAGAGGTTGATAAGGTTTTTAATGCTGTTTGTGGGATGTATGAAAAGTTGGGATGATAGGGAGTTATAAGTAAAAAGGTAAAAGGTAAAAGGAAAAAGGGTGGAACGTTCTGAAAGAAGTTTTTGTAGGGGCGTATTGCAATACGCCCCTACAACGAAAAAACAAAAGATTCCACAATGATAACAGATTTTTTATCCGTCAAAATTTTAAAAAATTTTGACGAGATCTCGCCACTATCAAAGATGGTGAGGCAGACTTTTTACTTTTGCCTTTTTACTTAGAGTTCTTATAAAGGAGAGAAAACATGGATAAAAACTATATGGAAACACAAAAAGAATACTTAGTATCTTTTGGTGAAAGGCCGTGGGGAAATTACGTTGTACTTGCAAATGAAATTGATTTTAAGGTGAAAAAAGTTATTGTAAAGCCGAACGCAAGTATAAGTCTGCAAAGACATAACCTAAGAGAAGAACATTGGTTCATACAAAAAGGTAAAGCAATTGTCAAATCAGCAGGACAGGATCAAATAATGGAAAAAGGTGATTCAATTGATATCCCAAGGAATACAATACATAGAATAAGTAATTATGGACAAGATGACCTTGTGTTCATTGAAATACAAACAGGGGATTATTTTGGGGAAGATGATATAGAACGGATTGAAGAAAGCCGTTAGCCGTTTTGCGTTGTGTGTTATGCGTAGGGTATGAATGGAGTTGATAGGGTATATAAGTAAAAAGGAAAAAGTAAAAAGGTAAAAGTGTGGATGGTCCTGGATTGAGACACGAGCACCGAGCTGCGCGCAACGAGCTAGTGGAACGTCCTGAATGAGGTTTTGTAGGGGCGCGGTTTCCGCGCCCTAAGAGAAAGAAAACAATACGGATGTAGGGAACAGGCCTGCCTGTTCCTTTAATAAAAAAAATAAAAGTATGGAACGTCCTAAATAGAGACTAGATCCCGGTATTTGCCAGCTTGATAGCTGGCAAAACCGGGATGACAAGTAAAAAAGATGAAAAGTTACGCTTAACGTCTGACGTCTAACGTTTAACGGTTTACGATTAACGAAATACAAAGGAGAGCAAAATGAAGGATGTATACGCTGTTGTTATGGTTGGAGGAAAAGGTAAAAGATTATGGCCGCTTTCTAAAAAAGGAGCTTCAAAATCATTTAATTATATGGGAAAGACCCCTCCTATGATAGTTCAGACTATCGAAAGGTTAGAGAAAATAACCCCTTTTTCAAAAATAAGATTTGTTATAGATAAAGAGCAGATAAATATCTTAAATAAAACTGTAAAAAAGGTAACAAAAAACAATATTATAATAGAACCTTTTGGAAGGAATACTGCAAGTGCAATAGGTCTAGCTGCTATAAGTCTTCCGCAAGATAGCATTATGACAGTTTTCCCTTCAGATGCTTACATTGACAGTAATAAACCTTTTAAAAGTACAATGGAAAAAACTATAAAATTTGTTAATGAAAACAATGATGCAATTGTTTGTATTGGAGTAAAACCTGATCATCCATCAGTTGATTATGGCTATATAGAGATAGGTAATCAGATGTCAGAGGCCAGAGGCCAGAAGATACAAAAGGTTAAAAGATTTGTTGAGAAACCAAATTTGCAAACAGCCAAGAAATATTTCAGGAAAAATAATATGTTATGGAATGCAGGTATATATGTTTTCAAGACATCAACTATGATAGAAGCAATAAAAAAACATGCCCCTAAGTTGCATGAGAAGCTTATGCTCATAAAGAAAAACAAAAAGAACCTTGAAAAAGCTTACAGGGAAATGGATAATGTTTCGGTTGACTATCAGATAATGGAAAAATACGAGAAGCTATATTGTGCAAGTGCAGAGTTTAAGTGGTCTGATCTTGGCACATGGAAAACCATAGAAAAAACACATATAAAAAACGCAAAAAAGAACATAGAGTTCGGGAATATTAAAACAGTTAATTGTGAAAATATCTCAGTTTATGGATTTGATAACAAGAAAATATCAGTAATAGGGCTAAAACATATAGTTGTTGTCAGTACTGATGAAGGAGTTTTAGTTTCTCATAAAGAAGAGTTAGATGCAGTGAACGATCTTGGAT
>JAQVOV010000045.1 GCA_028702395.1 Candidatus Omnitrophota bacterium | reverse complement strand
AGCACTTAGATCTATCCTTTGCTTTGTTAACTCTTTTCTTGAAACACGGGAAAGCATTAAAATATCTTCAATAAGCTTATCCATGCGCTTACTTGCATTTCTTACTCTCATTAAATTGTCTTTTCCTTCTTCATCAAGTTTATCCTTATATGTTTCAAGCAATATCCTGCTAAACCCATCCATACTGCGAAGCGGTGCCCGAAGATCATGCGAAACAGAATAACTGAATGCTTCAAGCTCCTTATTTGACAGTTCAAGTTCTAAGGTCCTTTCTGCTACTATTTCTTCAAGATGATCCTTATATACTTCTAACGCCTTTTCAGTTCTTTTTTGTGCAGTGATATCTCTTGCATATAAGTTAACATAACCTTCTCCTGGAACAGGCGCTATACTGATAATAAAAAACTTGTCATCTATACTCTCTAATTTTTCAATGTTCTTTCCCATTTGAAATGCTTCCTTAATTGTTTTCATGAAATCCTCAGGAACAGTCTTATTGACCAAAGCATCCCATTTTTTCAACATTTGTACTGAAGCACTGTTTGAATATAATATTTCTCCATTGCTTGATACACGCAAAATAGGGTTTGGGTTTTCAGATGGAAATTTCGCAAGACTCTTAAGTTCTTCTTCCCGTTTTTTTAAGATCACAAGATCTTTTGTCAGCATTAAGTTATTGTATCCTAATGTGGATATTTCTTTGGCCAATTGCCACAAAAGATCTAATGCCTTTGCAAACTTATCGGAAGATATATTATGCATATTATTAAAAGCATCCAGCATTTGTTTTTCATCAGCTTTTATCTCTTTGGCATATTCACGGATTCTTTTTTCATCAACAGCTCCTGAATTAGCCTGGCCAATAAGCCAATATGCAATAGGCTTTCCATTAATAATAACAGGTGCACTGGCATCTAAAAAACCGCAGCTGAGACATTTTTCAAACTCAGGTCTCATTTTTTTTAAAGAACGTTCACCCAAGGCTTTATCAGAAAACATACATTTCTGTGCTCCTTTTTCTGTTTTTCTTATAAGATTGCATACCTCAGAAAAATTACTGGGTTTTGTTATTGGAACACCTTTAAGATCCAATATCATAGAAGCTACTCCGGTAGCATAAGCAAATGCATCCTGTATTTTCTGAAGAGCATCAACATCTATTAGATCAGATAAAAAAACATTGTTCTGTAACGATCCATCATTGCCTATAAATTCTAATTTAGCTTTAAGCCTTGCTTCATTTTCCATAAGATCTGCATTTACTTTTTCTATTTTTTCCTGATATTTTTTTGTTTCAGTAATATCCTGAAAAGTGCCTCTCAGTTTAACAACCTTTCCGTCTTCTTTTATAGGTTTACCTAAGGCTCTGCCCCATCTGATATTTCCTTTAGCGGTTTTAAACTCAGCTTCATAACTCATAAAGTCTTTGCCAGAAGCAATGTCTTCAAGTTTTTCTTTAACCATCGTTCGATATTGGGGCAGATAAAAATCCAGATGTTCGTTATACCCAGGGGCAGGATAGTTTTCTGCTATCTCAACAATATCATAAATTTCTTTTGTCCACACAGCACGACCTTCTTTTTTGAGATCCATTTCCCATCCGCCTATTTTTGCAATACTACAGACCTCTTCCAGTAATTCTTCTTTTTCTTTGATCTTTTTTCTGTTTTCTAAAAGTTCGTCATAAATACTTTGAAGTATAATGTTTTTTTGTTCAAGTTTTTTTTCTGCTTCTACCCGTTTTGTAATATCACTGATACTTGCTCTGCTGCCGCAAAAGTTCCCATGATCATCGTAAATAGGCTGGCATGACACTGAAGCAAATATTATCTCTTTGTTTTTTTTAATTAACCTTATACCTACATCACGGAAAGATTTTTTGCTGACCATAATATTAATGTTTTCTTTAAATATTTCCATGTCTTCGGGAAAAATAATGTCCTCCAGCTTGATCTTACCTTTGATATATTCTTCTTTGGTATATCCTATTATTTTTTCAATGCTGGGACTGCTGTAAATGATCTTGCCGTCTTTATCCCTGAAAACCTCCCAATCATTAGCATAATCTGCTATTAACTTAAATCTGGCTTCTGATTCTTCAGTTGTTTTTTCAGCAACTTCAAGTTTTTTTTCCATGGATACAGCGACACCACTAAGCACTACCATTGTAATGATCGCATAACATATTATAAGCGCAATATGGACCATTGTGCCATGAATATCTGTTTTAGAGATGATGAAAGCTTCAAAAAAACTTTCTCTCAATATAGCTACGATCATCAATGGAAGGAATATACGCATGAAGTCTTTACTTATCGAGCTGCCAATAAAGAACCTTAGCGGTATTGCATACTGACCATTAGCAAAGGTTATACCAATTCCAAGAAAAACAAAAGCAATAGCCGTTGTAAAAGCCATAGGTATCACTAAACTCACACCAATAAATAAAGGTTGCCCATAGATATATCCCAACACATATAAAATTCCACAGATAAATGTTATTGCTCCCAAAAGAGCTGACACATTCCCAAAGATCCTTGGAACTTTTCTTGTTTTGTTTAAGATAAGTAACATAACTGCAATACTGGCTATAAAAAAAACTGCTCCTGTAACCGGGGACATTAATTCTATAGGCACATCCTTTACTTTCCCTGGAATATGTACAAACTCCTGCTCAAAACTTGTTTCTCCTCCGAGAAAAAAATATTCCAAACACTTTACCAGGCTGAATATGGATACTATAAAACCTATAATAAATGCTGCGATATTTCTAGCTTTATTTTGGAGTATATTGGATCTATAAACATATGAAATAATAACAATACAAAGAAGGATAAAAGCAATAGACGTACTTAATGCCATATATCTGTGATCTGAACTTACACCTCTGAGTATACTAAACCCAGGGATGTAAGAAATTAAACCAAACATTGCTATAAAAAACACTACCACCAAAGAAATAAGTGATACCTTTCTTAACTTTTCCTGAATGATACTTTGTGTGATCATATAATAATGCCTCACGTTTGTATTAAAACCTGTTGCATTGTTTATATACAATAAGTCGTAAAACTAATTTAAATCTATAGACTAAACGTATTTTTTCTGTTTTTTCTCTTTAGTCGCTATCAATTTATTATATTTCAGTATAACTCTTCTCTTTAAAAAATACAACCAATATTTCTTGTTTATGTTTTTTTTCCTGTTTTATTTCTTCTCGCTTTTGGGGCGTGTAAACCGCGTTCAGGATCTTCCACAAGCTCGCGACGCGTAGCTCGTGACGCGTGGCTCGCTACTCTTTTTTAGGGCGGTCGGGACGACCGCCCCTACAAAACCGCGTTCAGGAAATTCCACGGGCTCGTTGCGCGCTACGCGTAGCTCGCCATCCTGTCCAGTTTTCCACAGCAGACTCATGACACATTACTCATGACACAAAAACTCATATTGCTCGCTTATATCCGCTTCTTGATCTCCTCAAGCAACACTTCTGCATCAATCGGTTTTGCCATTAAAAAAGACTGGCCTACTTGTTTACCTAGACAAGCTTCTTCTTTCTTTAAAAGCATACCTGTTAAAAATATAATTGGGATATTTTTTGTTATACTATTTTCCTTTAGGTGTTCCTGGACCTGTGTTCCATCAAGTAAAGGCATGTCAATATCAAGAATTATAAGATCAAGAAATTGTGTTTTTGCAGATCTCAAAGCTTCTTTTCCATTGGAAGCTTTTGTTACAACATATCCTTTATCTGTCAATATTTTCTCCAATATCCTTAACGTTATAGGATCATCATCTGCTATTAATATACTTTTTTTCTCCATAAAATACTCTCTTTCTTATAAACCTTTAAGAATGCTTTTTGCTTTTTCCACCAACACAACAGGATCATTTCCTTTTACTATTTCCAGTTTGACCTTATCGGATATTTTCTCCATTACAGTATTTTCAAGTGTTTGATCATATTTGGTATACAATACCATCGGAAGATCCATTGTTTTGGGCATATGCTTTAACTTTGAGACAAAACTATCGCCTGAAATATCCTGAGTATTTAAATTGATCACCAAAATATCAGGAAGTTCATTTGTTATTTTCTCAAATGCTGTTACAGCAGATGAAGCAAAACTGACTATGTATCCTTCCTTTAAGAATTCAACAGCTATAGTAGCAAAAGCCTCTTCATTTTCTTCGACTATCAAAACTTCCTTATGAACGTTGGTTTTTTCTTTTTTTTCAACAACATTAACTCCATAACGTTTTTTCATTATTATATCTATTTCCTTTAGGACATTCCCGATCACAAACGGCTTTGTCACAAACCCGTCAACATCAAGATCAATGAACATACTTCCTAACTCTTCACGAACTGTCAGCATTAACACAGCACACGAGACTATCTCTTTTGAATCATATAGTTCCTTATAAACTTCTATTCCTGTTTTTTTCGGCATGTTTATATCAAGCACTATAAGATGGGGCCGTTTGGACCTTATAAGGGCCAATCCTTTTTCTCCATCTTCAGCTTCGTAAACAAGATAGCCTTTTTGTTCCAAGTGAAATCTAAGTATCTTTCGTACTTCTTGAGCATCATCGATCACTAAAATTGTTTTTTGACTACCCATTTTCCCTCCTGAAGTTAGCATTTTCTTATGAGCTTCTCAACCTCTTTTAATATCTCACTGATATCAATAGGTTTTATTATATAGCTATCAGCCCCTATAACCATTCCGATTATTTGCTTAACATCTGATTCCTGTGCTGTTATCATGATTATAGGGATATTTTTTATCTTTTCATCTTTCCTTATTTGACGACATACCTCTTCTCCTGCAAGCCCTGGAAGCATAAGGTCGAGTATAACAAGATCTACTGCCATATTTTTTATCTTGTTTAACCCCTCTTGACCGTTTTCTTCAAGTATTACGATATATCCCTTTTTTTCAAAATGGAATTTAAGGAGTTTCCGTACCTCCAAAGCATCATCTATCACTAAAATAGTTTTTTTATCCGTCATTATAAGGATCCTTTATATGCATTCTATTCTTTTTTGAATAGCTCTTTAAGTTCTTCAAAATATTTTTTAAGCACTATTATTTTTTCTTTGATAAGCACTTCATTTTTTTCCGAACATTCTATTTCTTTAGCTGCTTTAGCTATTTCCTCTAACCGCAGATTTCCTGCTGACCCTTTTATAGAATGACCTATCTGTCTTATATGCTCAAAATCTTCTTTCTCTATTGCAACATCAAGATCATTAAGATCTAAAACGAATTGTCCTATGAAATCATCTATAAGTTCATTGTACATTTGTTCCGTTATTCCAAGTGATCTTAAAGCTTTTTCCTTAGTTACTTTCATTTTTTAAACTCCTTTGTTTATCCATTCCATGATCTTATATTTCAGAGTTATCATTTTTACAGGTTTTGAGATAAAATCGTTCATTCCGCTGGCGAGTGCCAGCTTTTTATCACTCTTCTGAACTGCTGCAGTCAAGGCCAATATAGGTATCTGTTTATTTATTTCTGCTCTAATGATCTTTGTTGCATCTATTCCGCCTAAAACAGGCATTTGCAGGTCCATTAACACAATATCATATTTTCCTTGTTTAAGCTTTTCGATCACTTGTCTGCCGTCATCTGCAACATCTATTGAACATCCTAGATTGGTTAACATCATCTTCATAAGTTTTTGATTTACAATATTATCTTCAGCAATAAGGACGTTTAACCCTTTACAATTCAATTCTGCTGCCATATGTCTTGTGATAATTTGTCCATCTATCCTTTTATCACCCAGCACAGTACATAAAACATCCCGAAACTCTTCTCTTGAGATCGTCATTGGAAAAACTCCGTTAAAACCCATTTCTTGAGCTTTGTTCGCAACTCCAACTCTCGGATCAGAACTTATAGCTACAAGTTTTATGTTCTTAAATAACGGCTGTTTTTTTATCTTTTCTAATAGTTCTAACCCATCGCTTTTTTCTGCAAGCATAAGGTCCATAAGGATAATATCAGGCAAAGAGTCTTTTATGGCCATTTTTTTTATTAACAGATCAATAGCTTTTTTCGCAGAATCAACATGATCGAATCCCAACTGACAATCATCAAAAAACACTTTTAAACTTTTTGCACTTTTACTGTTGTTCTCTACCAGTAATATTTTTTTGCTTTTTAAGCAAAGACAGTCTATTGGATGAATATCCTCTTTGATTATTGCAGGTCTTTCTTTTATCTTAACTGTAAAGAAGAACTCGCTTCCCTTTCCTTTCTCTGATTCAACCCAAATATTCCCTCCCATTAATTCCACCAGTTTCTTGCATATATAAAGTCCTAATCCTGTTCCCCCGTATTTTCTTGTTGTTGTCATATCTGCTTGTGTAAATGAATTAAAAATTATCTCTTTTGCTTTTTGATCAATACCTATGCCTGTATCCTTAACACTGAACATCAACTCCCTAACATCCTGTTCTTTCTTTTTATGTGATCTTATAAAGATACTGATCTCACCTTTATCTGTGAACTTTATGGCATTACTCAATAAGTTTATCAGTATTTGTCTTAACCTGGTAGGATCACCCTCTAAGAACATTGGAACATCACTGCTTATAGTTGTCTTGATCTTTATCTTTTTATCTTTTATCCTTTGGTTCACAATCTTGATTATGTTTTCCAGAAAATGTTCCAAATTAAAAGTTATCTTTTCAAGCAATATCTTTCCTGCTTCAATTTTTGAAATATCAAGAACATCTTCTATAATACTGATAAGCATCTGTCCGCTTGACTCTATTGTTTCTACAAGATCGCTTTGATACTCATTCAATTCAGTCAGATCTAATAACTCAGTAAAACCAAGTATTGCGTTCATAGGTGTGCGTATTTCATGGGACATATTAGCCAGAAACTCACTTTTTGTCCTATTTGCCAATTCTGCTGCATCTTTTTCCCTTATGGCAAGTTCAGCTTTCTTACGCTCAGATATATCACTTGCAAAAAGAGCTATAGCATAAGCTTTTTCATTTTCATCTTTTAAAACAGCTCCTATAAGTGCTATTGGGAATTCTTCTTTATCTTTTCGCAAATTTTCCATTTCTAAAAAGGATCTTCCTTCTTGAATGACTTTAGCAATAAAAGGTTTGACTTTTTTCTGCATTACTAAGCTATCAAAGAACATACTTATATCTTTTCCTTGGAAATCTTCATTGTTCTTATACCCATGCATAGCTGCCCAGGCCCCATTAGACAAAAATATCCTGTTTTCAATATCTATAACAACAATTCCTTCCGGAGCTTGTTTGACTATTGTTTTAAATTGATGTAAATTTTCCATAGCTTCTTTTTCATTAGAAATATCTCTCCATAAACAATGTATTATTGTTTTCCCCTTATATGATATCGGGGTCAAGGAAACTTCAACCGGAAAATTTTCACCGTGTACTCTAGTATGTATCCATTCGAATCTATTAAACCCTTCTTTAACAGCTATAGCTATCATCTGGTCAGCTTTTTCAGAAGATCTCGTACCATCAGGCTGAAATTCAGGAGAAAGCACTGAAGGATGTGCATTAAGGAATTCTTCTTTATTTGAATAACCAAGCATTTTTCTCGTAGCATCATTACATTCTATGAATTTATTATCATCTATCAAAAGTATAGCATCATCACTTGCATGCAATACAGTCATGAACCTTTCATCTGCTTTTAATACTTCTTCCTCTGCTTTCCTGCGTTCAGTAACATCATACGCATAGATGTTAACATACTCCTCATTATCTACAAATGTAAAGAATATGTGCACTATTCTATCTGCACAGTGGTAATCCTTTTGTATTGTCTGTTTTGAATTGATTACATTATTTACAATACTAACTAAATCCTCAATGGCACTTTTGCCTATTTCCATCTTAAAACATTTTAAAAACGATTCACTTGCTTTATTTGCATATAACAAAATACCCTCTTTACTGATACGCATAACAGGATTCACATCTTCATCAGGGAATTTTGCTAGCTCAATTATTTTCTTTTCAAATTGTTTCTGTTCTGTGACATCTCTGACAGTAGCCTGCAGCACGCTTTTTCCTTTGATATCTATTTTAGATAACAGAACAGTTGCTGTAAACTCTTCTCCTGAAAAACGTTTATGCTGCCATTCAAAAAAATGACTCCCATTTTTAAAAGCTATATTTATCATTTCCTTTGCCTTTTTCAAAGACAATTGCCCATCAGGCTGTTTTTCCGGAGACAATTTTTCAGGCATTAAAAAAATAATTTCATTTTCATCCTTACACCCAAACATCTTAATAGTTTGATCATTAACTTGTACAAATCCTTTATCAAGATCCAAGACCATTATTGCATCCATTGAATTTTCGAATAGCGCTCTATAATTCTCTTCACTTTCCTTTAATGACTTTTCACTCTCTTTACGTTCAGTTATATCACTGTGTGTTCCGCAAGCCCTAACCGCTTTTCCATCTTTATCTCTTTCTATAACTTGTCCTTTATCCAATATCCATATCCATTTGCCTGATTTATGCTGCATCCTTAATTCCGCTTCATAGGAACTGGTTTTCCCATCCAGATGTCTTTTTAGTATTTCCCAAACTCTGGATAGATCTTCGGGATGGACCAGTTTTTCCCATGTACTTATATGCGGTGTAAGTTCATCTAAACAATAACCCTTCATTTCTGCCCAACGCTCGTCCATTAGAAGCTCACCAGTAGGAATGTTCCATTCCCATGTTCCAAGGCCTCCTCCCAAAAGCGCTAATTCAAGATGTATCTTACTGTTTTTCACCTCTTGCTCTGCCATTTTTCTTTCAGTAATATCTCTAAAATACCATACCCTCCCATAATACTCTTTTTGAGGACCGATCATAGGTGACGAATAACGATCAAATGTTCTTCCATCTTTAAGAAAAACCTCATCTTTAGTTATTTGTTCAGGGGTTTTATACAGCTGTTCTACTTGGCTCATAAATTCTTCAGGAAAAAACAGCTTATCCATTATTGACTGCAGGACAATTTTGTCAGACCTTGTTTCTATTATCCCTGTGGGTATCTGCCACATATCAACAAATCTCTTGTTAAATGACAATATCACGCCTTTTCTATCTACTACAAGTATACCGTCAATGGATACCTCCTGCTGAGTTTGCAGAAGAACATTGCGGAATTTAATTTCCTCTTCAGAACGTTTACGTTCTGTTATATCTTCAGAAATTCCAAGTAAATATTCCGCTTCTCCTTTTTCATCAAAAATAGGTATTTTTTTTGTGTGAAGTATCCTCTCTCCCTTTGATCTTGTATGTATCACTTCTTCCTCAATATCATCCATCATTCTATTGCTTAGGACAAAATAATCCTTTGAACTAAAAAAATCAGCTTCTTTCTTAGGGAAAAAATCATAGTCGTTTTTTCCTATCATTTCCTCTTTTTTATACCCTAAAAGTTCTTCTCCTGCTTTATTCATACGTACAAATCGAAGTTCTTTAGCATCTTTGATAAACACCATATTAGGTATATTTTCTATAACAGAGGCTAAAAAAGATTCCCTTTCCCGTATATCTTTTTCCCTTTCATTACGTTCTGTAACATCTATTATAGTACCACACATTCTGCAAACCCTACCGTTTTCATCAGGCAAGAACACACCATGTTCTTCAATAAAAATATATGTTCCGCATTTTTTCAGTAATCTATATTGAATATCATATTTTGTACAGTTTTTCTGTGCTTTTTCGATCATCGATAGAACTTCTTTTCTATCACTAGGGTGTATTTTTTGAGTCCAGTTTACCACATCAACAGATCCAAACTCTTCTTTGGTATAACCTGTGATCTCCTCAATAGCTCCGAACCACTTTATCTGCCCTGTTCTTGGATCATAATCAAAAATTAATTGACCTGTCTGCTCAGATGTAATACGATATCTTTCCTCATTTTTTTTCAATTGTTCTTCAGTATTTTTAATATCCGTTACGTCCTGATGAACAATGATAATTGCCTTAGGTTTTCCGCTTTTATCTGTTAATATGGAAGCATTGACCCTTGCTATATATACTGATCCGTTCTTTCGCATGAATTTCAAATATTCGTTTTCTGCTATTTCACCTAGGAACAATTTTTTAATGATCTTTTCATATTTTGAAATATCTTCTTCACATATGATCTTTTCCATTTTAAGGCCGAATAAAACATTTTTCTTAGTGTATCCATTTTGTTTTACAGCTGCATTATTTATAGTCACTATCTTTCCATCAAGATCAACAATAGATACCCCATCTACCATGCTTTCTATTATATTTTCAACATATTCTTTCGTAACAGTTGTGTTCTGCAGCTGCATAGTCATTTGCATAAAACTTTTTGCAAGCTCTTCAATTTCATCTTTGGTATGAATATCTATTTTTGCTGATAGGTTACCTTTTCCTATTTCCAAACTTGCTTGTTTAAGAGCAAAAATAGGTTTGGAAATGCTCTGAGCAACCAATAACCCTAATAAAATCGATATTATTGCTATTAAAAAAGAAAACCCTAATAGCTTATTACGTAATATGACAACAGCCTCAAAAATATCAGCAGAATCATAATCAAGCGCCAATATCCATCCTAAGCCTTTGTATCGCGAATACCCTTTTGAATGGACAATAATGAACAATTTTTTATTATTGACCACATCTTCTATATATGAAGGCAAAAGCTCATCGACATTCTCTTTAAGATGTTCATAAAGGACTCTT
>JAQVOV010000044.1 GCA_028702395.1 Candidatus Omnitrophota bacterium | reverse complement strand
CACAACAGGGCATAACGCAGTTGAGAAATCTTGTTGCGCAAACAATATTAGCTGAGACAGTTAAAATGAAGATGGTTGATATTGAGAGCAGAGAAATTGTATTTGGTATAACAGAAGATATGTTGAATTCTATGCCAGTAAATATGCAGATAGCTTTAAGGAGTATGGGTGTTAGATTTGAAGTGATCAAAAATGGAATGACGCCTGGTGAGATCGTTGATGCCTTAAGAACAGGGTCATCAGATTCCGCAGAGTTCTTTATACTAGGCAGAGCTGAAATGTTTGAAGAAGCAGGAATGATGGAAGCACTTGCAGGTCTTAAAAATGTTACAATGATGACAGTACGAGATCAAGTAAATTGGGCAACTGCATTAGGATGTTTTGTAGAGCGTACAGCATATTGTGAAATGTTCGCAAATAAGAATCAGCAGGAGAAGATCGAAGCTATGAGAACAGAGCAGGGCTTAACAATAGAAAATGTTGCAGTTGTAGATGTTTCAGGACAGACAGATGAAGCGTTCTTGTCAGATCTTGAAGCCAACCTCGCTTACTAATTAGTTTCCTGGAGTAAGTTCTTAACTTTCACCATGGTGAAAGTTAAGAACTTACTCCAGGTTTTTTAACCTCGCCCTTTCCCGAAAGTACTCAATTCTTTCTAAAACAAAGCTTTTGTAATCAGGAATTTCAATAATATCACAGATGCCATTATTTTTTTTGTTTAGATATTCATGATGAGAAGAATATTTCCAATCCCCAGGATCTTCTACCATATAAGCTGTTACAGGATTAAGGTGTATATATGCAATGTCATGAAATAGTTGCTCTTCTGATTCAATATGGGTATCATTAAATTTGCCAGACCAAAGTGGCCCTTTGCGTTTGTACTTATGATTGAAATACAAAGAAAAACTCTGAAATACTTTTGTGCAAAAATTTGTTATTCCCTTATCTTTTTTTTGTCGTAGAATTATATGTATATGTGTATCCATTAGGCAATAGGTAAGTATTGAAACAATCGGCTGAGAATTAAATATTTCGTTTTCAAAGGTTACTTTAAAATTTTTTAATTTATATTCTAAAAATCGGCTATAACTAATAGGTACATTGCTATGATTGTAATACTTTAATAGTTCTTTAAAACGAAAGAAATCGCTCGAATTTCTAAATATTTTATAGTTTTCAATGCTTTTAGATGTGATGTGAAAAACACCTTCATTATAGAATGGGATCTTGCGTGGTTTCATTTGGCCTCCTTTGTTTGTGATGTTGGAGTAAGTTCTTGGTGTTGGTGTAAGTTCTTAACTTTCACCATGGTGAAAGTTAAGAACTTACACCAACAAAAGTAAAAAAGGGGGAGTATAATTTTTCGCCCCTCTATAGTTATATACGAATAAAATTGAGTTTTGTCCCAAACTTTTTTAAATAAAACAAGAAAAAAGCTCTACGTTAAGATTTAAAAAAGTTGGCAAGCTTGATAGACGTCTTTATATATATATGATATACTTTCACTAGGGGATGAGGAGTTTTTTTAATCAAAACTTTTTAAAGTGTATTAAAAAGTTTCCTTGTATATGGTGGTGATTTATGTATAAAGGGAAACAGTCTAGGTCTATTTTGAATGTATTTGCCGATCCTAGCTATGATCAGGATGGTTATGGGTTAATGATATGGCATAGACGTAATAGACGTATATTTAAGGTTTTATGCCTTTTTATCAGCTTTATTTTCTTCTTTGAACAAATTGCCTTTTCACAAGGTTCTGCTCCAATATCATCCGGAGATTCTCAAAAATCTAATATCTTATTATCAAAACTTGATGTTGGCCGATTTGCTATCCCTAGGAACATTGGTATCACAAAAGATGCTGCTGAATATGCTTCTGATCAAACAATAATAAACATTAAAGATGCGCATGACAATTTCAGTGCGCAATTATCTATATACGAATTGTTGGATAATTTAATAACCAATTATGAATTTGAAATCATCGCTGTAGAGGGCTCATCTGGCTATATTGACACTTCTGTTGTCTCCTCATTCCCAAATCCGGAGATAAAGAAGGCATTTGCTGAAAAGCTTATGAAGCAAGGAATGATCTCCGCTTCCGAATTCTATTCCATAATGTCAAATGCTGATGTTGCCCTTTATGGTGTTGATAATAAAAAGATCCACGCCGAGAATCTTGATGCTTTCCGTGATCTGTTGATCAATAGGCCTTTGAATGAGAAAAATGCAGAGGCTATGTGCAATGCTCTTATTAAACTTGAGCCAATGATATATTCAAAAGATCTTATCCTTCTTGAAGAGAATTCTGTCCTGCAGAATAATGGTAAAATAAAGTTCAGTGAAAAATGGGAGACTATAAAAACTATAGGAGAAAAGAACAATGTTTATCCTAATAATTATGAAAATATAAATAATTTACTAAAAGCGATCGAAGTTGAAAAACAATGTAATTTTACTTCAGTGAATACTGAACGAGAAAAACTTTTTAACAAATTAAAAGATATCCTATCTGATGAAAGATTGGAAGATATGATATTAAAAAGTCTTGCTTTCAAGCTACAAAAGATATCAGCAGCTCAATTCTATACGTTCTTAGTTGACGCTGCAACACTTCAGAAAATGGATATGTCCGATTACAAGAATCTAGAGTTATACGTTACATATATGAGCCTTTATGAAGGAATAGATATAAGCTGTCTTAAAGATGAAGTAGTTGATTTTGAGAACAGGATCAAAGAAAAACTTTTCACAAATAATGATCAGAAAAAACTTTCAGAACTTTTATATAAGTCTAGGATATTGAAGGCACTTATTTGTGCTCAAATGACAACTACTGAAGTTGCTTTTTTAAATGATAATATGTCAAACCTTACTTCTGATGAGTTTTCCAATTTTATCAAAGAGAATTATAAGAAATATCAAATACCATTACCTGATGATCTGGATATAAATGCTGTTTTTTCAGTTATTCCGGAAGCAGAAAAATTCTATAGGCTTACTCAAGAGAGAAACAGGATAATGATAGATAATACCTTAAAAGAAATGCGTGAGAAAAATCAAAGTGTTGCAGCTTTAGTTACAGGAGGATTTCACTCAACAGGTATTGCCCAGCTTTTGAAAGACGATAAGATATCGCACTTAGTTATTCTTCCTAAATTTGATAAAGATCAAAAGAGACCATATATTACGATCATTACAAATAACAAGGCAAATTATCAAGAACTTTTGGATAATGATCAATATTATATAGCACTTGAGTCTATGTTCAATAATGATGCTTTTAAATTAGGAATGGTTTGTGACTTAATAATGGATATGCTGATAAGCTGCAAAGGACAGCATAAACAGGAACTTATAAAGGTGTTGCAAAAATATGTAGATAACTATAATGCTAAGCAATCTGAAAATGCTGCAAACGGAAATGTTTCACAAACACAGGCACAAGCGAATCAAGTTGTATTTGAAGATTTTGTAAATAGTTTCATGGATAGATTAAAAGGCGAAATAACGATAGCACAGTTAGATGATACAGCACAAAATGAAATAGAAAAAATATTAGATGAATTGAGAGGTCCAGATACAGGTACTGGTGCAGAACCAACAGGACCAAGTACAGGGCCAGGTCCTGGGCAAGCAGCAGCAGAACAGGCAGCAGCAGAGCAAGCAGCTGCAGAACAAGCAGCAACAGAGCAGGCAGCCAAAACAGAAGCAGAAGCGCAAGCTGCTGAAGAAGAAATTGAGTTAAATGCCGCAATTGAAGAAGGTGTTCGTCAAGCAGAATTAGAGGCAGAAGAAAAAGCAAAAGCCGAAGAGTCTGCAGAGCAAATAAGTGACGACGAATTAGAAGCTGTGATCGAAGAAGTTAGTATGCAAATGGGATCTGAAGCTAGATCAAAGGCAGTAGAAATACTTGAAAGTGATTCAGTTGGTTTTGCAGTGAGCTGTAGCACTGATCAAACTTCAAGTATGTACGCTGGTTATCAGATCTTATACAATGGTGATGGAGAAGTAGGTTTTGATAAGAAAAAAATAGGTTGGCTGGCAAGGGACAACGTATCTCAACAATCCAGTAAGTTCAGACAAAAAGTTGTCTTAGAAGGGCTACCTGAAAGCGTGTCATTAACTACCAAAGATGGATATTATTATGTCAGTATTAATGGTCCGACTTTAACCGATTATTCCGGAAGAACCAATAAGTATGATTATCTTTTAGTGCTTACATACGACCAGTTCCAAAACATAAAAGATACTTTACAAAAGCATCCGGAAGTAATTGGTGATGCTATAAAAAGAAGAGCTGCAAGAAAGGTTAACCGTAAACTTCGTGATGGCACACAATCTTTTGACCCATTATCAAATGAACTTTACAACGATATTGTGAAAGGTATTTCTTCGGATTTACAAAGTCAAACAACAGAACAAAAGCAAAAACCATCTGGAGAAGGCATGATGGGTTATGAGCAGTGGGAAAAAGCACCTGACCTTAATGCATCAATGGATTTTGGTGGAAATTTTTATGAGAATAACCAAGATATGCTTAATCAAGATATTGATGGATTAACGAAAAGTGCCCAGGAACGAGGAATATCAATAACTGAGAATAATGATCTAAAAGATGAAAATGGAGAACCTGTTGAAGTTAGGGTTTCAGAAGATGGTAAGACTGTAGAAATAAACCGTTCAGCAATAGAAACAAAATACGGCAAAGATAAAGCAGATCAAATAATAAGACTAATAATGCTGCATGAAATAGTTGAAGCAAGTGCAAGAGATGCTGGTATGGATGAAGCTACAGCACACTGGGCAGCAATGACAGCAGAAGGACTCTATAACAGTGATAATGATGTTAAAAGTGCAGTTAGAGAGCTATGGGATAAAAGGGATCACATGGCTTTAGGCGATAAAGCTGGTCAAGCGGCCTTAAAAGAAGAGGGGACATTAATAACTCAAAAAAATGTTGAAGAAGGTTTTTTTGGATTCGGAAAAAAGAAAAAAACAGTAACTGAAAAAATCGATGATGAACTTTCAGCTTTAGACAAAGAATCACAGCAAAAAGAAAGAGAACTTGACTCTGTTAAAAAAGAAAAAGAAAAGCTGGAAAAAGCTATTGATAAAACATCTAAAGATATTGATGCGTTAAAGAGCCAATCTGCGCAAGCTAAGACTATTCTTGGCTTGATATCACAATTCCGTAGTGTTGTTTCAAAATTCAATGAGAATATAAAAGCATTGCGCAAAGCATTGTCTTCTGTTTCTAAACAGCAAATAGACAGAAACAAAGTAGATATTGTTATTAGAACCAAAGAGTTGAATAATGACCTTCAGTTATTAAATGCTAAACTAACAGAGCAACAAAAAAACGGACAAGATACACAGAAAACAAGAGAGGCAATAACCGCATATGAGGTTATTATTTATGCTCTTCAATATTGTGAAAATAATTGGGCAATGTTTGGTGTATTGTTAATGGCACAATATGGAGGTGATGGAAAGTCAATACAGGATGTTCATAGGATATTATCTAAAATTATCCATCCGGATTTAATGAGATTAGATGGAGTTAATGCCTCAGGGTTTAAACTTGTCCAATCTTTTTTTGATTGGGCAAGTTCAAATGGTGCTATTTTTAATGGGGAAATTTTCCAAGATGCTGTTAATGCAAAAATAGAAGAAAACAAGATTTTGGAAGAATTAGCATCACAAACGGATGATACTAACAAAGCTGTTTCTACTACAAAAGAAAACAGGAAAAAGGGTTTTGACGAGTTGCGTCAAATTGAGGCTGAAAACGCAGCCAAAGCAGCAGCAGCAGATCAGCAGGAAAAAAGCCTTAATGAACAAAAAGATGCAGCTGTCAATGATCTTAAAGCCAATGAAGAAAAAACAGCTAAAATTGAACAAGCTTTAAAGGATATTGACTTACGAAAACAAGAGCTTATCCAGCAAAAAAAAGATATTGAAGAAGCACAAAAACAGAAAGAGCCCGAAAAAAAAGAAACTGAGCCTTTTAAAACAGAAACAACAGCCGAACCTGTTGAAACTGAGGTATCTGCTTCTGAGCAAACATACCGATTATATACGCAAGCAGAAATATCTATTGGGTTAATTGAACAAATTTTACAGGTTAGGGAAAATTTTAGTTATAACAATGCAACTTTTATTAAAGATGTTTTAACAAAAATTAACGATGCGTTAAACGAAAAAGCAAGTCAGGAAAAAACTGAAGGTGTCGAACAAGTTTTAACCCAAGATGAAATAAATGCTATAATTGATGCTGTTTCTGATGAATATGACAAACAACTTTCAAAACTGTTTCAAAATGCTAATAAAACAAAGTTTCCTTGGATCGATATTCCTCCTGAAGATGAGGCAGCTGTTATTGCTGGATTGATCTTACAGCAGGAGAATTTGGAAGCTTTCCTAGATGAAATTAAAAAAGGGAATCTTGATGTTATAGAGCCAACACAGGTTGAAGCTCTTGTAGCTGTTGTTAATGCACTTAAAGCGGAAGGGTTTACTAGTAGCGATATAAACTCATTGTTTACTCCGGCCTTTTCTATATTAAATTCAGATCCTGAAACATTAGTTCAGAAAGCGCGATCTTTAGCTTCAGCATACATAATAATTACCGCAGTTCATGGAACATCTTCTTCTCAAATTAGTCCTAGTCTTGAAAAATTGATGTTAGCTTTACAGTTAAAAGAAAATATTTTCAAAGCCGCAGTAGAAAAAGCTGAAGTAGACCAAAAAGCCAAATTAGAAGCACAAACAGAGGCATTGACTTTGCTGCAAGGAGAGTCTGTGCCTTGTGCTTTAACATCTAGCTTTGCAGATTCAGAATATACGACTCATGGGCAAGGCATGAGAGATAATGATGCAGTTTCTTTCATGGATGCCAGTCAAAGGGGAATACCTTCAACGGAGATCTCAGGTCAAACTAGTCCTGCTTATGAGATAAATGAGCTAGTAAGTCAGACCAATAATGTTGTAGTTGCTTTTAGTAGACACATGGGTAAGATCTATATTACTACAATAGTTCCATATACAAATGCTAACAATAATACTTGTTATGCTAAGGTTGTTATGGAGCTTACAGAAGCAGAATTTGCTCGTTTAGAGCCTGTTATAAGAAATAACACAGGTTTAGTAGTTAATGCTGCAATGGCAAGATTTGAAAAACTTGCAGATCAAGGCCAAGATGTTTTTAAAGGTAGTAATATCAGAGAAGTTCTATATGATGGTACAGGAAAATTGACTGTACAGCCTATTGTTGTAGATATGGATGGTTCGCATAGAATAGAAACCGGGCAGATCAAACCTATTGATTTCACAGGTATACATAATATTAGACGTATTAAAATGAGCAATGATCTTGCAAAAGCAATTCGCACTGGCGCACCGGTTGTTACACAAAAAGCACAGCCAGCAGAGGAAGCTCCAGCAGTTCAGCAAAAACAAGAGATCCCTGAGAAAACTCAAGAACCTGTTGCACAAAGAACCAAAGATAAAAGAGCACCTGCAGGCCCTGCAAAAAGAATGTCGAGTGAAGCTATAGATGAAAACGAAATAAGATCTGAAATTGATAACTTGGTAGGCTATCAAATGACAGATTCCGAATTCATGCAAATGGCAAAGCTTGTAGCTAAAGGAACTGAAACAGTGCAAGATATAGACCCTAACGACGATGAAACTACAAAAGCTGCTAAAGTGGCTAATGCACTTAATATAGTTTCAAAACATTTGGATTCCTTAAATGATCTTCAAATAATTTTGGATCATCATTTTGGGGTTAAAGAAGATCTTTTACGTGCAAAGTTTCAGGCTGAAAAAAGAGCGTTTTCAAACATAGATCAACAGGAATTCATAATATCCAATCTTGCGCGCTCAGGCTACACAACTGAATTTTTATCAGGTACAAGTCCAATAGGAAATGCAAAAGATCGTTTTGAAAGTGCAATTGCGCTAATGACCAATTTATACCAATCTACAAAAGAAAGTAAACCTGTGCAGATAAAAAGTGCTGGATATAACAGCAAAGTAATGGTTGTTTCTCAATCCATGATAGATATGATGGCAATGGCAAAAGGTTTGGAGCAAGGGCATAAAGCTCTTACAATTACTCCTGACGATGGTACTGAACCTATTCTTTTTATAAGTTCTCCTAATATGATGTACATAAAACATGAAATGGTCCATGCCATACAGGAACAAGCACTTGCTGCTTATGAAGGAGATACAGCCTCTGGAGTATCTGATCTTGGTGAAGCACTTGCAAATTTTGAGGGAGATTGGGCGCCTTTAGATGCTGAATATTCTCTTGATCAATCTTTTGATGCTCAAGAATTTTTTGGGGATCTTTTTGCACAGCAGGTTCAAACAGATTCCCTTTTACCACATGGTCCGCCTAGTGCTGTTGAGCAGTTAGAAAAAACCATTCTTGAAAAAACTTCAACAGTTTCTGATATTGCAAAAACTATTATAGATTCAAATGACCTTTCATCTGCTAACGATGATCTAAATAGAGTCATCTACTTGGCTTTACGCTCTAAAAGTGCAGAGGTTAAAGCTTATGCTAGAGCAGTTCTGGCAGAGGTGGTAGGAACAACTCTTAATATTGACGATACTTTTAGTGATGATCAAATAGGCTTTTATATCGTCCAATATTTTCATGCTAGTTTTGATGATAACAAAAAAAGGTTATTTGATGTTATTATTTCATCTGCAATGGGTGAAGGACAACAGAAAAACAGTTTTCAAAATGCAGATAAAGTGCGGACATTCTTTACTCAAAAAGAACACTTGTCAGATCTGGTTTCTTCAAATATACGAAACATCACACTTTTATTCAGTTTAAAAAACAAAAACAATCCGATATATCTTGCAAATGTTTTAGCACTTGATCTTGAAACAGGCAATCCAAATAACATTATTGGAAAGCTTGCTGCTATTCGTAATGATATTGATGCGCTTCGTACATCAAACACCTTGGCAGATCAACGGGTATTAGCTGAACTCGAGAGTTTATATACACAATTAGAAGCTCAAATAGAAGAATTAAAGAAAGAAAAAATAGCTCATGGATCTGAGACTGAAAACATTCTAAACGGTGGCAGTCAGGAGATAGCAGACTTTTTCAATGAACAATTATCATCCGAAGAGCAGGATCTGATACTTGGACTTGAAAATTTGTTAAAAAAAGACAAAAAGCCTAATCCGCTAAAAGTACGTTCAGTTAAAAGGCAGAAGAATAAAATATTAAATAAAATTTTTAAAAACAGTGAAGTAAAAAGGGTTTTAACAAAGTTACACATTGATGCTCGTGATGAAATGGCAGTAGTTAAAGCAATTGAGGCTCTTCATGATGAAGGAAAGGCAGATACAGCTAAAGAAATAACAATAGAATTACTTAATATACATGAACTTAACAAGAATAATATTGCTACTTTTTCAGGAGGTATAGAGATCAAAAATAGTTGGGCAAAATGGGTTAAAGAACTTTCCATTGTTAATTTGAACAATGCCCAAAAAGCTGTTGAATTTAAAATGGGTAAATTAACAGCTGACGAAAAACAGCAGCGTATCCAAGTTCATATAGATTATATAATTAATGAAATAGCATCGCTTCGTCAAATGCGGGACGAAATGGATGATGAAATAGAGCTAAAAGATGTTGAAGCTAATATCACTAAACAAATAAAAGCATTACAAATGATAGCCCCTGATAAATGCATGAAACTCTGTGAAGATGAACTTGAATATTATCAAACAAGAAAAAAAGATTTACAGTTAGAAATAACTCAAAAAAACGATATGCTTGTAAATGGCACAGATAGTTCAGGGCGTAGTCTCTCTAAAGTACAAATAGAACTACTTAAGAAAAGAATAGATTTTATTAATGATTTTTTATTGGTTTCAAAAGAAGATTTAAAAAAAGAACTTAACCTGAAAGAGGATATGTTGCAATTAGGGACTGGTCTTTCTGGTCAAACACTTGCAAAACATGAGATCGAAGAATTAAAAAAAAGAATAGCTGTTCTTAAAGGTCTTGTTGCCAATGAAGATCGTATTGAAGATAGGATAACACAATTTAATGATTTGAACAGTAAAATTAATCTTTCTGCAGATCTTTCACTTGATATTGCTGGAAAAAAACATGATGTTCTGATTAAGAGTCTTTTTTCACAAGACTTTTTCACTGAACAGATGGATGGCATTAAGTCTGAAATGAAAGAGGCTAGAGATAATCTAAAAGAAGATTCAGATGGCAATTACTCAGAGAAAAGCCAAAAAGAACTATTTGCTGCAATGCAAACATATCAAAAATTTCTTGCAGGTTCGTGTGCTGATGGTGCTTGGAAATTCGCTCAAGGTTATGCAAATGGTTTATATGAAGTACAACTCTTAGCTGGTATGTTGGCAGCTGACGGATTCGTTATTAACATGGGAACAGGAGAAGGTAAAACCGAGTTTAGTACTGTTCCTTCTACAATAGCTTCTATGTGTGGCCTTAAAACTTTCTTAGAAACTTCAAATATAAATTTGGCAAGAAAAGATTTTTTGAAACGAAAAAGGATATTTGATTTTCTTGGTATTAAAACAGCATTGTTTGATAATGATCAGCTTAATAAGATCACGGATCCTAAGAAAAAAGCAGAATATCTCAAACAAAGGTTCAATGAAGATGATAAGACTTTTGATATTATTACAGTAGATACACAAGGTTACAATTTCTTTTTGGCAGACCAGCTTGCTTTACCAGGTGGAATAGAATCAG
>JAQVOV010000193.1:1440-2691 GCA_028702395.1 Candidatus Omnitrophota bacterium | reverse complement strand
TGGATCAAAACAGTTCTTCTAGAACGACAGACAATTCATGAAAAAGATATGACTTTATTTAAAGTTATGGATGATCCAAAAAAAATGCTGGAATTCGTAAGTAATTTCTATAAGAGATAAAAAAAAGGGATGGCTACAGTCAATATTATTATTTAGGCCCGTATGCGGGTCAGTAAACTGTTTGCCATCCAAATACTAGTATACCTGATATCCAGGAAAATTGCAAATTTTTTGAAAAAAGCTTATAAGCCATAAGTAGTTGAAATTAAAGGGGTTTAGAAGGAGGGTATATGGAATTTTTAAAGAATTTAATGGTCGGATTAGCAGTTGTCATATTAGCATTGCTTTTTATTGTACTCTTAACACTGTTATTACCATTAATGCTTATAACAGTTCCGATATTGTTCTTTTTTTTGAGAGGGTTCATTTTTTTATTAGTGATAATTGGATTCATTGCTCTAATCGGTTACGCAGTTAGAAAATATACCAAAAAAGATATTATTTAACATGAATAAATTGGTTGAACTAGTTGAACTGGTTGATAAAAGGGGTAATAGGGCTTGGTAACTAGTGACTAGAAACTAGTGACTAGGACGATTAATAGGGTTTATAGACTGTCATCCCGGTTTCCCAGAATATCGAATCAGGGGAATACAGGGATCTAGAACGGATGAAAAAGAATGTTTGACTAGTAGAACCTGGTTTAACTAGTAGATAGAACGTCACAAACTAAGCCACGCGCTACGAGCTACGCGTCACGAGTTTGTGGAACGTTCTGAACAAGATTTGATACGAGTTAGTTGTTTATTTGAGTGGCGGATCGACCTAAATGAGGTTTTGAAAAGGTAGGCGCGAAGATCGTGACTCGTAACGCGTAGCAAGAACAAAGCAATCAAGTCTCAGCCACTCACAGATGAGAGAAAACTGCATAAACGAATAGGACATGTTATGGTTTACGTTTAACGCTTAAAAGGAAAAAATGGATAAAGCAATTTATGAAAAACATTGTAATGATTTACAAAAAAAATATGAAGATATTTGTATTCAATGCGGAGTCTGTTGTGGTGCAAATGATGGTGACCCATGTGAGCATTTAGAAAAAATTGGCCCTAAAAAGTATTTTTGTAAAATTTATGATCATAGATTAGGCCTTCAAAAAACAGTTTCAGGAAAAATATTTACATGCACAACAATCCGAGAGCTCATAAAAAACGGTGCAATAAGGATTGAATGTCAATATGTTAGAGTTGC
>JAQVOV010000193.1:0-1340 GCA_028702395.1 Candidatus Omnitrophota bacterium | reverse complement strand
GTGGAACGTCCTGAACGAGTGTTAATAGGGGTTGGAAATCAGAGACCAGAAACCAGAACGGTTAATATGGCTGTCATCCCGGTTTCCCTTCCTATTGAATCAAGGGAATACCGGGATCTAGAGTCCAAATAACTTACGTCTAACGTTTAACGACTTACGCTTAACGCATAACAAAAATAAGGAGAGTAAAAATGTTTGATTTCAAGAACTTAGGGGATATGACAAAACTAGCATCACAAGCAAAGGAAATGCAAAAACAGCAAAATTTTGCCCAAGAAGAGCAAACACAGTTACTTAAAAAGATATCAAATACGTTAGAACAAATATTGCAACAACTTATCAAAAAGTAAGGACTATATTTTGAGTAAAATATTTCATGAACCAAACGAAAAATTTATGGAGATAGCAATTAAGTGGGGCAGAAAAAACATAAAAAAAATGGATGGAGGCCCTTTTGGTGCATGTATTATTAAAAACAATAAAGTAATTGCTGCATCAAAGAACAATGTACTAAAAAGCAACGCAACTGCTCATGCTGAAGTTTTAGCCATACAAAAGGCTTCAAAAAAACTGAATACATATTCTTTGAAGGACTGTATCATTTATTCCACTACAGAACCTTGTCCTATGTGTTTCAGTGCTATCCATTGGGCAGGAATAGAACAAATAGTCTTTGGAACAAATATAAATGATGTTGCGAAAATTGGATTTAACGAAATGATGATCTCCAACAAAAAGTTAAGGAGTTTAGCTAAAATAAATACAACTATCACCAAAGGCTTTTTGTATAGCAAATGTAAAAAACTTTTAGATGATTGGAATGCAGTTTCAAACCATTGCGTATATTAGAAAGGGCTCTATGAGCATTAAAAAAATATTCTTAAGCTTCTGTTTGATTGCTACCTTATTAACAACAATGGCTGCTAATATCATTACAAGCAAGGCTTATGCATCCGAACAAAAAACCATTTGTATTGTACACAGTTACAATGAAAATTCTCCTTGGGTAATTGATTTTTCTAGTGCAATAGAAGATGACCTTGCTTCAAATAAGGATCTTATAATAAAAAATTATTATCTTGAAACTGATACGATATTTACTGATGATCAAAAATTGAATTATAGTACTGAAATCAAAGAGAACATTGAAAAAGATAACCCGTATTTATTGATATGTTCAGATGAAGACGCTTTTCACTATGTTGCAAGGAACTTCTTTGATACAGATATATATGTAATTGTAAGCGGATTAAATGGCGACCCTATTGATTATGACCTGGTCTATAATAATGTTTTTGCTGTTTTTGAACAGGAAAGCATTACAGCTTCAATTGAGTTCG
>JAQVOV010000043.1 GCA_028702395.1 Candidatus Omnitrophota bacterium | reverse complement strand
TAAAGTAACAGAAAAGGAATTAAAAAGGGTACAGGAATTGTTAAACGATAGGCCGAGAAAAGTCCATGACTTTTATACGCCTAATGAAGTATTTAACAAGGTGTTGCAATAGAAACGTGAATCTGCCCAGTCCCCTTTTTGCGTCAGAGACAGGTAGAAATATATAAATATATTTCTACCTGTCTCTTTTCTCAAAGTGCATATAATCCTTAGGTGTTTCCCAATCTCCTCCCCAAACCCAGCCTCTCTTAATAAAGGTATTATAACAAGGATCTCCCTTTACTATCATCCCCTGCCTGACATTTTTACGATCTAAGTATTCTTTCCCTTTTTCAGGTGAAACGGTCGTTTCACTTATAAATGGATTTTGTACAGGATTTATATCTATTGCCAAACCGTAACTATGCATAGACCATTCGTCTTTCCCTGCAATGTTTCTGACGCATAAAGCAGAACTGTTATTATCTTCCATGGATAAATTGTCATCTGCATTATATTCGTCTATAAGGCGTATCTTTTCTATAGGAAAACTATTTTGATATAGTTCATTGAAGATCTCTTCAATTTCTTTGGCAATATCCTTATTAACAATTATATCGCCCATATGCTTCTTTTGATCAAATCCCAAATATTTCACTTTTAAATATGCCAGATCCCGTATGTCAACTGGACCTTTTTCCTTCCATGAGTTTCCAATTATTTTTTCTTTTATTTCTGAAGGAACATCATGTTTTGTTATTAGCTCCTTTTTGGCAGAGCCTAAGATAATGGCAATACATATTATTATTGGTATTATTCTTTTCATTTCGCCTTTTTTTGTAGGGGCAATTCATGAATTGCCCCTACTCTTGTCGGAAAAAGAAGACAGACACCAATTTTTCATGGCTTAAATTGAGAAAAATTAGTGTCTGTCCCTTTTTTTTGGCAGGCAAAGGTATAGATATGTTTAAACATATCTATACCTTTGCCTTGCGCAATAAGCACACAAAAAACCCCTCAAAAACCCCATCAGGCAAAACTCTTAATGCATCAGAAACTTGAGGGTTAAAAGTTTTATTTTTCCACGATAAAAGACTTTCATAATGCGGAAAGGGGCTTTTATCTATTGTTTCAACATTGAATTCTCCATTAGTTTTCTTCAAAAACCAGTCTATTACCCCCTCATTCTCTTCCGGCGAAAAAGAACATGTAGAATAAAGCATAAGTCCGTCTTTCTTTAATAACCTCGAAGCAGACAGCAGTATCCCTCTTTGTTTTTTTACCATTTCCTTTATTTTTCGCTCACTCCAATATTGATATGTCTTAGGATATTTTTCCCTGAATCTCCCTTCAGAACTACATGGTGCATCTATCAATATCCTATCAAATTCTTTAATATCAGGGGAAATGAATCTCCTGGCATCACAACAAAAAACTCTTGTGTTCGTCACGCCCATTAATTTTAAAACTGCTCTTAATTTGTAGCTTCTTGAACGAATTGCATCTAC
The DNA here is from genome assembly GCA_028702395.1 of Candidatus Omnitrophota bacterium. GTDB lineage: Bacteria > Omnitrophota > Gorgyraeia > JABMRN01 > JABMRN01 > JAQVOV01. Next base: position 9,421 of record JAQVOV010000043.1, on the reverse strand, counting down.
TGCATAAATATTACCTTGATCTTCCATCAAAGCAGACATTTGAGAAGTTTTACTGCCGGGAGCAGCACACATATCAAGAACATTCTGCCTGCTATTTAGATCAAGCATTAATGCCGGTATAAGGCTGGAAGCGTTTTGAATATAAAGTTTTCCCTCATCAAAAAGATCTTTAAAAGATTCTTTGTCGTCATTGTTATTAAGAAGAATAGCGCTATCATTAAGATCTAAGGATCTGTATTTTACTTTTCTTATCATTAGTATCTTTTCTATTTCTTTTTTTGATGTTTTTATAGTGTTAATACGGATAACACAGGGTTTGTCATATGAAAAGGTTTCAAGAACATTTTCAATATGTTTTGAAGGGATGATCTCCTTTAACCTATTTAAAAAAACTTGAGGAATACTCATGTCAACATGTAACATGAAAAGAGTCTGTTGAAGTTACTCATATTTGGAGATCCTTTTAAAGCTTTGATCATTATTTTTTATCAAGCAAAACGAATAATCTGACTTCATTCGGCCAATTTTTTATATCATCTTTTTTTATCTTGATAGACATATCAGAAACATCTTCAAAAATAATATGTTCGCTATTGATCATGATATCATTTACTTTATAATTTCCGAAATCAAGTTTTTTAGGATTAAGATAACAGATCTCTATACGTTTACCGGCAAATTTGAAAATAACGCCTATTTCCCCTTTATCAGAAAATTGGCTGCTGACAAGTTTCGGACAAATAACAAGATCGCCTTTATCCCCTCTAGCACCAAAAACCTGGGTAAGTTCAGTTAAAACAAACCAGCTTGCAGAACCTGTAAGGTAATGGTACATTCCTTTACCTTCCAAGTCCATATATTCAGGAATACCAGGATATATCTTGCTCCTTTTTGTATCAATACACATATCATATAGACTTTTTAATACTTCATAACCAGCATGGACGAAATTTCTCTTATATAAAGCAAAAGCATACATAACTATCATATGACTAAAAAACGCACCATTCTCTTTTGTTCCATAGGCAAAACCAAAAGCTCTTCCAAGATCCAGATAATGAGAGACCCCAAAATCTGTATTAAGTTTATATCCGCCCAGTTTTTTATCTTTAAGGAATTTTTGCACGCTTTTTATGATATCAGTTATATCATCCTTATCAGCAAGTCCGCTCATAACAGGAAAAGTCTGCCCTGTTAGGGTCATACGTACTATGTCATCTTTAAACCCTTCCACCTGTTCTGCCTTGTTGTCATAATAACCATTAAACCAGCTGAATTTTTTGCCGTCTTTACTTACAGAGATCTTTTCGTTATTCCTTATATAATCAAAGACCCAATAACCTTTTTCTCTAAGATCCCTTATGATATCTTTTATCGGAACAGATACTTTGTCCCCGCTTATTGTAGGCTGCACAGCTTTGTAATATACGTTTAAAAGAAGTTCTTTTTTTTTGCTTACATTGTCATAATCAATACTACTTGCTCCGATACTATCAAGCAATATAAGCAGTTCCTCGGCAAGTTCAAGATATTTTATAGATCTTTTCTCTGCTATATATTCCAAAAGATCCGCAATATCAAGTAAATTTCCACCATAAAAACTCATGAAAGCAACACTTTCGCCCCTTTCAAAGGCCATATCCAATCCATCGTTCCAATCTGCACTTTCAAGTCTTGTTATATTATGTTCTCCAACGTTAAAAAACTGTACAAGATGTTCAACAAGTATATGCTCTATAATACTTCCGTTATAAACATTCCCGGAATTGTCTTTTAGTTTACTTGGCTGATCTGCTTTCCAAGTTAGGTCTTTCTCTAAAGTACGGGATAATTGCATATCTTTAAAATACTCTGTATCCTCGAACAATATATCTATATCACCGGTTTGCTCTATATAAAGAGCTACTGTTGTGAAAGGCCATATCCCATGATCCATCCATACCCTGGTAATAGCATTTCTATCACCTATGAACTCTCCCTGTTTATTACCTATAATTGTTGCATTAGAACCATCTATCCTAACTCCGGCAAAATTATTAACTAATATGTCCCTTACATATTCAGGTTCTATAAGTATCAAAGATAAAAGATCCTGCCAAATATCTCTCCAGCCTTTACCTCCTTTACCATAATCATGATCCGGCAAAAAAGAACATCCATATATTCTTCTTAAGATCGGCTGTAAAGTGACCCACTTCATCCAAGAATTAAAGGAAGGATCCCCTGTTTTTACTATTATAGAATCTGTTTTATTTTGCCAAAAACAAATATTCTCGTTGAAAGCTTTTTTTATTTTTTCTTTTGAGAAAAAATTCTTGCATATGATATCCAATTCTTCTCTGTTTTGGGCTATTGCTAAAACAACATAATATGTTCTTGTCTCTCCGGAATGTATTTGAACACTATCAAATCTTAAAGCACCCATAGCTTCTTTACCTTGTATCTGTTCTTCTGAAAGTTTACAAGTCTGATAATTATGATATACTGCATCAGGTCTTTCGAGCGTACCATTATCTCCAAGAAAACTTTGCCTGGTAGGAAAAGAGCCTATCGGCAAATGTTCATTATCATCAAAACCAACAACAGCATAAACTGTTTCATTTTTTTTATGCCCTTTTTCATTAAATACCATAGGCGACTGTACATAGACTCCCTCTGGTATCTGCTGGGTCCTTTTTAACAAAGAAGTAACATGTTCATGATCCTGTTTGTTTGCAAGTGCTCTGCAAAACAATGGAACAGAACTTGTAGGTGTTATTTTAAAAGGCCATTTTGAGAAATTTGTGACTTTTACCTGCATGATCTCTATGTTTTCACCGCTTACAGGAACAAAATTAAGAGATTCCAATTCAATCCCTACATCTTCAAATCTTTTTGTGAGTTTATGCCATAACTGCCCTATTTCCACAAAAGCATTTTCTTCTCCAACATCCTGTGTAAGAGAAACTACCCTTTTATTTTCAACATAAACAAAGAAATCCCTGACATTGTTACGCAGATCTTCTGTTGAAACAGGTTTCGTCAAATAATGGAATTTATCTGTTTTTATATCTCCGCTAAGATATGGACTGATCGAAGATTTTATAGTATTTGCATCTGTACCTGATAAAGGCACATAGATAGTTCTTAATTGTGTTGCTTTATTAGACTTGAAACTTACTCCATCTTCAAGATATTCATACATTTTATTTTCCAAAACGTTCTCCTTAAAATATTTAGTGACTAGTGATTAGTAACTAGTGACTAGGATTGTTAACAGGTATTTTTTTGTAATGCCATTAATTCAGATTTTTATCATTAAATATTTTTCTTTAAATCAATTTATTCTAGTCACTAGTTTCTGGTTACTAGTCACTAACCCCTATGAACTCAACAGTTATTATATATTTTTTTGAGGATTTTGCAATATAATTTGGTTGGATAATAAAACAGTAGGGGCGTATTGCCCGCCTGCCCGACCGGCAGGCAATACGCCCCTAAAAAAAACTCATTCAAGACATTCCAAGAGCTCGTAGCGCGTGGCTCAATTTAGGACGTTCCATCCTTTTATCTTTTATCTTTTGTCTTTTATCTTTTTCCTGTCAATCCTCATACGGCTCTATATGAACTATAACATCTACAAGATCATCGATTTTCTTAACTAGCTCCTTTTTTACTTCTTCAGAAATATCGTGCCCTTGTTTTACTGAAATATTTGGATCAACAAGTATATGCAAATCTGCTAAAACATGTGTCCCCATTATACGTGTTCTAAGTTTATGTGCACTTCTTACTCCTTTTACAGAAAGTGCTATATCATAGAGATTCTGTTTTGTTTTTTCTTCACATCCTCTGCCGATAAAAACATCGAGTGGTCCTTTTATAATAGATGATCCTGCATATATGATAAACACAGATACAATTACTGCGCCAATATCATCTATAAAACCCCATCCTGGTTTAACAATAGCAATGCAAACTGCAATAACAACCGGAATGGAACTTAAAGCATCTGTTCTATGGTGCCACGCATTTGCAGCTAAAGCTGAGGATTTTATTCTTTTTGCAACGATCATGGTCTTACGGTAAAGTATTTCTTTGAATACTATTGATAAAAAGGCCGCCCAAAAAGCTACCCATTCAGGATGATGATATGCCATATCTTTTAAAGAAATAATAGCTCTATAGCCAATTAACACCCCAATAAAAAATAAAACAATACCAACTATTAATGTAATAAAATTTTCTATTAGTCCATGCCCATAGGGGTGTTCTTCATCCGGCTTTTTCATCCAAACATCAACACCTACCAAAACAGTAAAATCTGTAGCTAAGTCTGATAAGGAATGCACTCCATCAGCAAAAACAGCATGACTATTCCCTAATATTCCCACAGTTATTTTAAGTGAAGAAAGAAAAACGTTTACAATAACCCCTATCCAGGTTATATGTTTAAGTTGTCCCTTATAATTATTTATTGGATGTTCGTGCATATTTTCCTTTATAACACATTAAAGTAAAAAGGTAAAAGTAAAAAGTAAAAAATCTATTTCCATTGTTCAATCTTTTCTTGTTTCTTCGTAGGGGCGTATTGCAATACGCCCCTACGAAAACTTCGTTCAGAACGTTCCACACTTTTAACTTTTACCTTTTTACTTTTTCCTTAAAAACGCTATCAACTCTGTATAACACCGCACACCAGTTATTCTTTTTTTTAGTCTTAATATGAGTTATTTCTTCCCCATCAAAATATTTTCTTAACTCATCATAATTATCATCATGTATCCCTGAAAGCACTAAATATTTTTTTGATTTGACATACTCTATCAGTTTATCCCGTAAATTCAAAAGATCTTTTGTCAAAATATTTGCTATTACAAGATCAAATTGATCCTTTTTATTAAAGTTCTCAAATGAACAGCATTTCAAAAGTTCTGATTTACACGCATTGATCTGCATGTTTTTTTTCGCTATTAATACAGACTTTTTATCAATGTCTATTGCCCAACACTTTTTTGCCCCATATTTTTTAGCAATAATAGCCAACATACCAGTGCCTGTACCTATATCAAAAACATCTTCATATTGTCCTTTAAGTTCTTCTATGAATTCAGACATAAGCTGTGTTGTTGGATGTGTGCCCATACCAAAAGAACTTGTAGTATCAATTATTATATCCTCTGCTTTGTTGATCTTATATTTATATAGATGCCAAAACGGTATGACCCTAAGTTTTTTTGTTATTTTAAAAGCTTCAAGGTTTTCTTTCCATTTTTCCTGCCAATCTTTTTTCTGTATCTGTTCGATCTTAACTTTAACATCTTTTAAGTTCTTTTTATTTATTTCTTTTAAGATATTATTCACAGCATCTTTATCCTCACAAAAAAAACAAAGACCTGAAGCATCTCCAGATCTTTGTTCAATAATATTGGTCAAGTCTATTCCTGTGTTTTGTAGGAAACAAAACAATATTTCTGTCATAACTTGATCGTATACGTTGTATAGCAGAGAAAGTTTATATGTCACTTGCATCCTTGTCTATGTGTATTGTGTCTTAGGGTCGTGAGTCATGTGTCTGCTGTGGAATTCTAAATTTTAGTTTCCTCAAATAACACAGTACTCATGACACATTACCCATGACGCAATAACTCTATTTACCCGCTTTAATATACGCTTTCTCAATAACCTGTTCTTCTATAGGTTTATCGGACATACCTGTCTCGACATTTTCTATTTTTTCCACAACATCATAGCCAGAAACAACTTTACCAAAAATTGTGTGTTTCATATTAAGCCATGGTGTTTCAACTGTAGTAATAAAGAATTGACTGCCATTAGTGTTTGGACCTGCATTTGCCATAGCAAGAATACCTGGTTCGTCAAACTCCACATCTTCACAAAGCTCATCTTCAAAAGGCTCTCCCCAAAGACTGTCCCCGCCTGCTCCTGTTGCTGTAGGATCACCGCCTTGGATCATAAAATCTTTTATGACTCTGTGAAATACTATTCCGTCATAGTACCCCTGTTTGATTAAACCTTCAAAATTCTCGCATGTTTTTGGTGCTATATCTGTAAATAATTCAAATTCGATATTGCCCTGATTAGTTTCAAAAACAACTATTTTACCCATTTTTTTCTCCTGTTCTTTTTGATCATTGACCTTAGTTTCAAGAGAAACAACTCCCTCTTGATCTTTTTTAATATTATCCGCTGTCTTACATGCTGATAAGCTGATGCAACATGCTATTATCAATATTATGTTAATTGTTTTTTTCATTTAGAGTTTTAACTCCTTGCTTTTGTAGGGGCGTATTGCAATACGCCCCTACGAAAACCTCATTCAGGACGTTCCAAACTTTTACCTTTTTACTTTTTCCTTTTGCCTTTAAGCCTTCTCTACTCCTTAACTCTCTCTATCTTCGTAACACTCAACGGAATCTGTGCACTTTCAAAAGGAAGAATACGTTTAGGCACCCAGCCTTCGGCGTAAACTTTAAGACCATCCCTTCTATATGCTTGTGCAAGATCCTCAGGTTTATATGTTTTCCCATCATTTGCTTCAATAACATAAGAAGCTCCCTGCTCAATACCTAAAAAAGACACAGATACTGTTCCATTTATTTGAACAAAATGTTTATCCTCTTTTGTGCCAAGTATATCTCCAAATGATATGTTATTCAAAAGGCAGGAACATAAAACTGTAAGAATAATAAATGCAAATACTTCTTTTCTCATTTTGTTATTATATCAAAGCTTTCTTTTTTGTACAATACCTTTAACGAAATGAGTAACCGTGCCACGAGCTACGAGCTGCGGGCCTCGCGTTAGCTGTGGAATTCTAGAATTCAAAGATCCTATTAACCTTCAACTAGCTCGCATATCGTGTCTTACTGTATGTGTTTAGGTTTCCACAGCAGGCTCACTACACAATACTCATGACACAATGTTTCAGGACCTTCCTTCACACACACAAATAACACACACTAATAACTAAGCCCTCATAACTGAAAACAAAAGGGACAACCATTACGAGGTTATCCCTTTTATCTTTTTTGTCTTAAATGCTCCTATTTATCAGTACCTGCTTTTTCAACATCACATGATTTTATTTCTCTTTCAGCCATATATTTATAAAACAAGTATTGATCTTCCACTTTTTTCTGTGCAACATCCAGATACTTTTTTGCAAGTTCAGGATTGGATTTCTGCAACACCTTGTATCTATTTTCATTATAAATATAGTCAGCTAAACTCATAGAAGGTGCTTTGCTATCCATTGTAAGAGGATTTTTCCCTTTCAAACAGTTTTCAGGATTAAATCTATACAATGGCCAATGCCCGCTATTAACTGCGTTTTTCTGTTCATCCAAACCTTTTGTCATGTTTATTCCATGAGCAATACAATGTGCATATGCTATTATAAGCGAAGGTCCGTTATACGCCTCTGCTTCGTTAAAAGCTTTTACAACCTGCATAGGATCAGACCCTAATGCTACTTTTGCGACATATACATATCCATAACTCATTGCAATAAGACCAAGATCTTTTTTACCTGTAGGCTTACCACTTGCAGCAAACTGAGCAACTGCTCCCATAGGTGTTGATTTTGAAGCCTGCCCACCTGTGTTTGAATATACTTCTGTATCTAAAACCAGTATATTGATGTTTTTACCAGAAGCTAACACATGATCTAATCCTCCATAACCAATATCATATGCCCATCCATCTCCACCAACCGCCCATATAGATCTATTGGTAAGATAATCTACAACACTTAAAAGCTCTTTGCAATCATCACAATCACATTTTGAAAGCATTGACTTAATGGCATCTATTCTTTTATGCTGAATTTCTATAAGTTCCTGAGAAGATTGATCAGCAGATTTAGCTTGTTTAAGCTGCTCTATCAGCGCCTTATCACATGAACCTTTTTCTATTATCTTTTCTGTTAGTTCTTTTGCATATTGAGCATATTTATCAGACGCTAATCTCATTCCATATCCAAATTCTGCATTATCTTCAAACAAAGAATTGTTCCATGAAGGACCTCTGCCATCTTGTCTTTTCGCATATGGGGTTGTAGGCAAATTACCTCCATATATCGAAGAACATCCTGTTGCATTAGCAATTAAAAGCCTATCTCCAAAAAGCTGTGTAAGAAGCTTAACGTATGCTGTTTCTCCACAACCTGCACATGCTCCTGAAAACTCGAACAAAGGTCTGACAAACTGAACTCCGTTCATAACACTTTTGTTATACATGTTATCAGGTGTTTCAGGTAAAGACATGAAAAATTCACGATTTTCTTCTTCCTGTTTTCTCAATGGTTCTTGTGGCTGCATTTCAATTGCTTTTTGTGCTTTCATAGGACATGATTCAACACATGCTCCGCAACCTGTACAATCTTCTGGTGCTACTTGCAAAGTATATACATATCCTTCTCTTCCTTTAATTATTTTTGGTGTTGCATGTTTGAAAGTTGCTGGAGCTTTTTTAAGTTCTTCTTCTTTATAAAGTTTTGCTCTTATTACAGCATGAGGACAAACCATTGTACATTTACCGCACTGCACACATGTTTGTGGATTCCACACAGGAATATGTACAGCAATATTTCTTTTTTCATACTGTGTAGTTGCAGTAGGCCATGTGCCATCATCAGGCATTTGGGAAACTTTTATCTTATCCCCTTCTCCTATCATTATTTTTGCAGTGACATTTTTAACAAAAGCAGGAGCATTATCAGAAACAACCTGCATTTGGATGTCTTTTGCTGAAACCTTTGCAGGCACTTTGACTTCTTCTATTTTATCTAGTGCCTGATCAACTGCTTTCATGTTCATATCAACGATCTTTTCACCTTTTTTACCATAAGTTTTTTTGATTGCTTCTTTAATGGAAGTAATAGCTATATCAAGATCTATTACTTTAGATATTTTGAAAAAAGCTGTCTGCATTATGACATTGATCCTGGCGCCTAATCCAATTTCTTCTGCGATCTTTATTGCATCTATAACATAGAATTTTAGTTTTTTATCTATTATTTGTTTCTGAACTCTATAAGGGAGAGTGTTCCACACCTCATCTTTTGAGTGGAAACTTGTTAAAAGAAAAGTTCCTCCTTGTTTTGCATTTTTTAACATATCATATTTTTCCAGAAAAGAAGGGTTGTGACATGCTATAAAATCAGCATTACTTATAAGATATGGACTTTGTATTATATTCTTTCCAAATCTCAAGTGAGAAACAGTTATTGCCCCTGCTTTCTTGGAATCATAGACAAAATATCCTTGAGTATAATTATTTGTTTTTTCGGAAATGATCTTAATAGAGTTCTTATTTGCACCAACTGTTCCATCAGAACCTAAACCATAGAACATTGCTTGATAAGTGTCTTCTTTTGTGGTACTGAAAGATGGATCATATTCAAGACTTAGGTTAGTAA
>JAQVOV010000192.1 GCA_028702395.1 Candidatus Omnitrophota bacterium | reverse complement strand
CATAAAGATCGGCAATATAAAAGTAGGTGGTAATAATCCTATTGCTATTCAATCCATGACAAACACACATACTAAAGATGTCAAAAAAACAATTGCTCAAATAAAAGCTCTTCAAAAATGCGGTTGCGAGATAGTTCGTGTTGCAGTAAAAGATCATGAAGATGCTACCGCAATTTCTAAGATAAAAAAAAGTGTTAGCATTCCTATTGTTGCAGATATACATTTCAATTATTTGCTTGCGATAGAAGCTATGGAAAATGGGGCTGATAAGATCAGGATAAATCCCGGAAACATTAATAATAAGGAACATCTCAAAAAGATAATTTTAAAAGCCAAAGAGTATAAGATCCCTATACGAATAGGTTTGAATTCAGGTTCCATAGATGGAGCTGGTGTAGGTGCGATTCAGAAGGCAGAGGCCAGAGGCCAGAGGCCAGAAGTTGTTCGAGAGAAGTTATTTATTAATACGGTTTTGGAGCACATTAAGTTTTTTGAAAAGAACAAATTCTTTGATATTGTCATTTCTCTTAAATCGTCAAGTGTTCAGGAAACTATTTCGCTTCATCAGAAGTTGTCTGATAAAATAAAATATCCAATGCATATCGGTATTACTGAGGCAGGGACAAAAGAAAAAGCAATTGTAAAAAGCAGTGTGGGAATAGGTGCACTTTTATTGCAAGGTATTGGTGATACAATAAGAGTTTCTATCACAGGTGATCCTGTACAGGAAATAAAAGCAGCACAAGATATTTTGCAAGCATGTGAGATCAGGCAGTTCAGGCCAAATATTGTATCATGTCCTACATGCGGAAGATGTCAGGTAAACTTAGAAAAAGTAGTTAAACAATTTGAGAAAGCATTAGAGACTATGGCGCGTAGCTCGCAGCTTGCAGTTCGTTGCACGGTTGCGCTTATGGGTTGTGAAGTCAATGGACCAGGTGAAGCAAAACATGCTGATATTGGGATAGCGTTTGGTAAAGGGTCTGGAGTGATCTTTAAAAAGGGTAAACTTCTATGTAAGGTCAGCGAAAAAGATGCTATGAAAAGACTTATTGCAGAGATAAAGGGTATGATATAATTTAATTGATTTAAAGATAGAAATCAGAGGCCAGACGCCAGTAGCCAGAAAAGTCTATATTGCATTTTCTGGCCTCTGGCTTCTGGTTACTGGCTTCTGATAAATAAGGAGAGAAAAAAATGAAATGGACCGAAAGTTTAATCCCAACATTAAGAGAAGATCCGCAGGATGCTGAGATCATTAGTCATAAACTGCTTGTCAGAGGCGCGTTTATAAGAAAACTCACAGCAGGGGCATATGCTTATTTGCCTTTAGGGTTAAAGGTACTCACAAAAGCACAGAATATCATTAGAGACGAGATGAATAAAGCAGGTGCACAGGAAGTTCTATTACCTGCATTACAGCCAATAGAATTATGGGAAAAAACTGGCAGGCATGAGACGTTACAGGATGTAATGATAAAATTCAGGGACAGACATGGCAAAATTGTTTGCTTAGGTCCTACACATGAAGAAGTTATTACTTGGCTTGCAGCTGGCAATATCACTTCATATAAACAATTGCCGCAGATATTATATCAGATACAAACAAAGTTCAGAGATGAGATAAGACCAAGATTTGGTATTATGCGAAGTTGTGAGTTTATAATGAAAGATGCATACAGTTTTGATACTGATTGGGATGCGTTAGATAAAAGTTATAAAAAAATGTATGATGCATATTTTAGGATATTAAAAAGATGCGGATTACCTTTTTATGCTGTGCAGGCAGATCCTGGTGTTATGGGAAACGGCGAATCACATGAGTTTATGGTACCTGCTCTTTCTGGTGAAGATCAAGTAGGTATATGTGAATGCGGATATGCTGCAAGTAAAGAATTCATGACAAAGGGTTTAGACGTAGGGGCGTATTGCAATACGCCCCTACAGGACATTAAATGTCCCGAATGTTCCAAAACCCTAGAAATAAAAAACACAATAGAAGTTGGGCATACATTTAAATTAGGACTTAAGTACTCTACTCCTTTAGAAGCAAAGTTCTTAGGTAGTGATAAAATAGAGCATGATATGATAATGGGTTGTTATGGCATAGGTGTTAACAGGATCCTTTGCTCAGCAATAGAGACCTCTAATGATGAAAATGGTATTATATGGCCAGTATCTATTGCTCCGTATGAAGTAGTCGTTGTCCCTTTGAATGTTAATCAGGAAGATGCTATGAACCTGTCCTTGGAAATATATAACAAGCTTAAGAGTTTAGGTGTTGATGTGTTGTTAGATGATAGAGATGAAAGACCAGGCGTAAAGTTCAAAGATGCTGACTTAATAGGGTTTCCATATAAAGTTATTATTGGTGGTAAAGGATTACAAGAGAGTATAGTTGAGATAAAGAGTAGGAAAACCGGAAAAATCGAAAAAGTGCCTATAAACAAAGCAGTTGAAACAGTAAAAGATATTTTGAGTTAATTTGAGCTAAAGGTTTGCCTTGCCCAATGATAATAAAGGAGGCATGAATGTCTGAAAAAAAGAACAAATATACAAACCCAAAAATAGTAGCGGTTGACCTTGAATCTTCTCAAGCAATATTACAAGTGTGTATGGTAGGTGGAGAATACTTGGATTTAGGAGGAGGCCGTTGCAGAGCTCAATATACTACTCGTAGTAGGTATTGCACTCTTACTCCAAAAGGAGCAG
>JAQVOV010000191.1 GCA_028702395.1 Candidatus Omnitrophota bacterium | reverse complement strand
AACAGGAAGGATATAACCCGTATTTCAAACTACTGGCAGGAGGGATAAGTCCTATTGAAACTATTTTAACTGCAGATAATTCTGCTATTGCTTTAAGGAGTATTTTTTCTGAGATGGGATTAAATTCTGACCAGATCCAGATCCATCAGGAAAGAGATATGCTCAATGCTTTAATTGACAGTGCCAAACAGGGAAAAGATTTTACTGTGATCGCTATAAAAAGAAAGAATAATGAGCCGTTATTTTTTCAGCTTTCATTTGATGAAAAATATAAGGGGATAGCCAAGAATATAGGGGAAGTTTTAGGAAAGCCTGTTTATGGTTTTATTATGAGTAATGAACAGAGTCTTCAATGGCAGGACGAAAACGGAGAAATAATCATTCTTGAAGAGCCTGATATTGACAGTGGTAAAAAAGTCAAACAGGTACTGATGGAGATGGCATTAATACAAGATGAAGCTCGAAGAAAGATCAAAGATCCTGCTACGGGCGTATCAAGATTGGATATCAACAGAGAAAAATTACAAGATTATATTGCAGCTAATTTTACGGAAAACGGAAAACCCGTATGGCGTAAGTTAAGTTTGACCGAGGCTGATGTTCTTGGATCTTTTGATCTTTTGAAACTTGAGGATACAGTTCGAAAGTTAGGACTTCCATTAACTTTATCAAGTGCATATTTGCCGATAGAATATATCTCTGCTAAACACGGTATGGATATTACGACCTTTGATTATCTGATACGGGAAATGCTTGTCAATGCCGTAGATGCTGTAAGATCAATGTATGACAGGGAAATTTATCCTAAGTTCGTTGGTGAAAATTATAAGCCCAGTATTTCACTGTCATGCGAAATTGATGACAATGATAATTTTACTATCAAAGTTATAGATAATGGACTGGGCGAATATGCTGCAGATACTAATTTAAAAAAGATGGCTCCAATGTATTATTTGGGACAGGGAGGCAACGGTATAGCAAGGATACGGGAAATAGCGCAAAAAGCAGAAGGAAGATTTTCTCTAACAATGAAAAACAGGAACTGGAAGGATATGGAACATGGAATTACTGTTGCAGAATTTTCTGTGCCTATCAGTAAACTTGAAAGTCCTTCTGCTAATATTCCGTATGTAGATACTCAAATGTCAATGCGAGATCTCGAAAAAATAGATCCTGTATCACAAAAGCAAGTGTCAAAAGTAGCAGGCATAGAAGTTGAAAAAAAGGGTGTTATAATATCTCCAGATCCAACAAAAGACTGGATGTCATACGCAACTTATAATGCAGGTGTTGTTGATATAGACGGACGGACATTTGTTTTCTTTAGAGCTCACAACAAGACAGATAGAATAAGCCGGACAGGACTTGCTGTTATTGATGAGAGTGGTAATAAAAAGATCTATTCAGATCAGCCTTTGATCAATCCTCAACAGCCGTGGGAGGAAAAGGGTATAGAGGATCTTAGGGTTACACGAATTTCAGTTGATGGAAAAGATACTCTTGTTTTTGTCGGGGCCGCATATGATGGGGATATGGCACGTTCTGTGATGTTCAGTATCTCTGTTGATGATTTTAAGAATAATTATGATAATGATATTCCATTTGATCAGTGGAAGGGATGGAAGGAACATTTTCTCCCCTTTGGTGATAATTATGGTAAAGATGGAACACTTTTTCCTGAAAAAATAAAAATTGACGGTAAAGAAAAATATGCTCTTTTATATAGGGGACACAGTTTCACGAAAAGAAATGAGGTAAGGCTTGCAGTTTCTGATTCTTTAGATGCAGGAGTACAATGGGAGTCTATAGGGACGGTTTTTTCTGCTGAGTATTCCTGGGAGAACTTTGGATTAGGAACAGGCCCTGCCCCAATAAAAACAGAATATGGGTGGGTTGTTATTTATCATGCTGTTGATCAATATCTGATCAATGGACAAGCCAGGCACAGTTATACTGCAGCTATTGCAATTTTAGATCTGGAGGATCCAACCAAAGTTTTATACAGAAGTGATACTCCATTTATGGCTCCTGAGGCAGATTATGAACAAAAAGGCTTTGTAAGTAATGTTGTTTTTCCTACAGGGACAGTTGTAAGGGAAAATAAGGGCGGAAAATTGAATTTAGACCTTTATTATGGTGCAGCTGATGATCTTACGGGTGTGGCTAATATAAATATAGATGTTAAGGGACTGGTGGAGCTTGCAAACGTAAAAATAGATATGCCTGTGCTGCTTAACAATGTAGATCAGCAGAAAGATCGAGAAGATATTTCTTTACAGATAATGTCTTCACAGGACTATGCAGCATTACAGCAGAAAGGTATAAATAGGACAGTAAGTGTTTTAAGACCAGAAACTAAACTTAAAATAGTCGTTGAAACAAATGAGAATATTTTTTGGGGAGAAACAGATAGTATTGCTAAAGAAAATTTCAAAAAGAATCTAGGACGATATATGAATAAATACATGCAGGATCTGACAAATTATAATGGGGAGGTAGAGATCATTCCTTCAGAGAGCAGAGAAAATACTAAAGATCTTGTAGAAAAATATAATAAAGATACAGATGAATATTCAATGGTAGTTTTTAGACTTGACGAGTTTGGTGATATAACGAAAAATTTTAAAAATATGCTTCAAGCTCACAAAGTGCCTATTATGGCATTGAACTTGCGACCGCCTACATTAAAAAAAGGATCTGATAAATCCGTGATCGACCCTTATTCATTA
>JAQVOV010000190.1 GCA_028702395.1 Candidatus Omnitrophota bacterium | reverse complement strand
TTCAGGATATATTTTAAAAATGCAGCACGCAGTAAAGGTGTTACAGGGGAAGTTCTATTACAGCTTCTTGAAAGAAGAATAGATAATGTTATTTTTCGATTAGGTTTTGCTTCATCCAGGGCACAAGCAAGACAAGTTGTAAAGCATAATCACTTTATAGTTAATGGAAAAACTGTAAATATCCCTTCTTTTCTTGTAAAACAAGGTGATATTGTTGAAATAAAAAAGACAAAAGAGAATATGAATAAACTTGTTAAAGTAACACTTGAAAAAATTGCGGATCGACAGGTCCCTAAGTGGATAAAAAGAGATGATCAGAAGCTTACAGGGGAGATAATTGATATGCCGACTAAAGAAGATATAGGTTTTCATGTAAATGAGAATCTGATAGTCGAGTTATATTCAAAATAATATATGAGTCACGTGCTGCGCGAGATGAGCTCGGACTTTAAGTTTTTAAAAGTCTTAAAAGTCACGAGAGTGAAGCGCGAGGCCCAAAGCACAAGGCCCAAATTAAGGAGGATTAAATGGGAGTGAAATTAAGAAATTTCGAGATGCCTAAAAGATTAGAACTAGAGGAATCTACTTCTACTGCAACATATGGAAAATTCATTGCTGAGCCATTTGAAAGAGGATATGGAGCAACTATTGGGAATTCGTTAAGAAGGGTTTTGATCTCTTCAATTGAAGGAACAGCTGTTACTTCAATTAAAGTAAATGGAGCGCAACATGAGTTTTCCACTATCGAAGGTGTTGTTGAAGATGTTTCCCAGATAATAATGAATATCAAAAAACTTGTACTTAGATCACATTTCAAAGCTCCAAAATCAATTTTGTTAAAGATAGATAAAATTGGAGAAATACGTGCTAAGGATATTCATGGCGATGAAACAGTTGAGATAATCGATCCGGAACATTATATTGCAACAGTTTCTAAAAAGACCAATTTAGAGATCGAGATGCAGGTTGAAAGAGGCAGAGGATTTGTTCCTTCAGATAGGAATAAAAAGGATGATATGCCGATAGGGACTATTCCTATTGATTCTATTTTTTCACCTGTAGTACGTGTTAACTATAAGATCGAAAACACAAGAGTAGGTCAGATCACAGATTATGATAAGCTGATCATGGAGGTCTGGACAGACGGAAGTATTGATCCTAAGGAGGCAATGCTTTATGCTTCTAATATACTTCAAAGACATTTAGATGTATTTGTAGGTTTTGGTCAATTGCCTGAAGATATTGTAGAGGAAGAAGTTTCTAAAGAAGAACAGGAACTTCAAGAAAAGCTTAACATGCAAATTTCAGAACTTGAATTATCAGTTAGAAGTTCAAATTGTTTGCAGGAAGCGAACATTAATACAATAGGCGAATTGGTCTCAAAGTCAGAAATGGAAATGTTAAAATACAGGAATTTTGGCAAGAAATCATTAACTGAGATCAACGCAATACTTGTGACTATGGGACTTCATCTTGGGATGAAAATAGATCACTTGCAAAAATAATATTCGTAAGGGCATATTGCAATAGCCCTTACTTTAATTTTAAATATGAAGAATTGAGGTTAAAAAATGAGACATCAGAAGCAAAAAACAAGACTTAACAGGAGTGATTCGCATAGGAAGGCAACTCTAAGTATGCTTTCCAAAAGTCTCTTCTTAAATCAAGGGATACAGACTACGCTTGCGAAAGCAAAAGAAGCTAAAAAAGTAGCTGAAAAACTTATAACAGTAGCTAAAAAAGGCGATCTAGCTGCCAGACGAAAAATTATGGGGATATTGCAGGATAAAGATGTTGTTACCTTTCTTTTTGATAAGATCGCTCCATTATTCAAGGAAAGAGTTGGCGGTTACACACGTATAATCCAACTTTCTACAAGAAGAGGAGATGGTGCACAAATGGCGCTTTTGGAACTTACTGAGAAAGTTAAAGAAGAAGAGAAAAAACCTGTAAAAAAAGAGACTGCTGTAAAAAAAGTAGAGACAGAGAAAAAGGAAACAGAAGAAACAAAAACTGAAGATAAGAATGTTAAAACACATTCACCTAAAAAAGCCGGTGAGAAAAAAGAAGCTAAAAAAGGTATTTTCAGAAAGCTGTTCAATAGAAAAACAGGAATGTAATCTTTTTTCTTAAAAATAAAACTCTAAAAGGGCAGTCATTTGACTGCCCTTTTTTTTTGAGGTTGTGATGTAGGACAGTGTGTGATAAAATTAGTAAAAAATGTTGTACTTTACACGAAGAGTCTTTAAAAATCATAGGGCAAGTGTCAGAAATGTTTATTAGAGTTATCTATAAATTTGTTCAGATCTCGGAATTTGTTTGCTTGCTAAACTTTTAATTCTTGTAATTAAAATAAAATAAAAAAGAATATTAAAAAAACCTTTTCTTTTTTATTGCTAATGCTATTCTATAATATAAGGTAGAGGTCAAAGTTATGAAGTTAGAAATCTTCATCAATGTTTATCTTAAACTTGTTTAGGTCCCGGTATTTGCCGGCTGTTAGCCTGCAAAACCGGGATGACAGAATAAAAATGCTTCATTTTTATTCTGTCATCTGTGTTAATCCTTGTAATTAAAATAAAATGAAAAATAATAAAAAATACATTAGCCCTAGAATTAAAGTAGTTGAGCTTAAATCTGAACAGACATTGTTACAGGTTTGTATCGTTGGAGGAATATACAATGCTGCTACTTCTCCTCTTTTTTATTGTGTTTATAGTCCTGTAGGTTA
>JAQVOV010000189.1 GCA_028702395.1 Candidatus Omnitrophota bacterium | reverse complement strand
CTTGGAAATATTCTTTAGGATCATACCCAATATATATTCGATCCATTCTTAAATTAGGCCCTTTATCAAGCAGTTCTTCTATTTGTTCTTTACGTCTGTAAAACTCATCTTCAGGATGTATATTAGGATTGTAATAAAAAAGTGTTATATTAGAATAGCCATCGTTATTTGCACATTCACTTGGATATATTGCACAAGGAGCACAGCATGTATGTAGAAGCAATTTGCGGTTTTTTGTGTCACAGTTATTTTTGATCATACTTTAAAAAAGGCCTTTATTCCCTTTTTTAACTTGCAGATGGTTATACGCAAGATCAGTTATTTCCCTTCCACGAGCGGTTCTTCTTAAAAGTCCTGCTTTTAAAAGATATGGTTCTACAACATCAACAATTGTATCTGTCTCTTCGTTTAAAGTAGAGGCCAAAGCATCTATACCTACTGGTCCACCGGAGTAATTATTTGCAATAATATCCAGAACTTTCCTGTCAATGCTATCCAGTCCCAAACAATCTATCCCATGTTTATCCAAAGCTTGAATAGCTAGTTCAGTTGTTACAACTCCATCAGATTTTACATCAGCCCAATCTCTTACTCTTTTAAGAAGTCTATTGGCTATCCTAGGAGTACCACGTGATCTTTTGGCTATTTCTTTAGCTGCATCCGCATGTATTTTCATTTCCAGTAAACTTGCACTTCTTAATACTATTTTTATAAGATCATCTACTTCATAAAAATCCATATGCTGAAAAAGTCCGAACCTTGCACGCAAAGGTGATGACAGAAGTCCTGATCTTGTAGTTGCTCCAACAAGCGTAAATCGCTTAAGATTAAATTTTATGGTTTTTGCGTATGGGCCTTTATCAATAACAAAATCAATATTATAATTTTCCATTGCAGGATATATGAATTCTTCAACTACTTTTGAAAGTCTATGTATCTCATCAATAAAAAGGACATCTCCTTCAGAAAGATTAGTAAGCACTCCAATTAGATCTCCGGCTCTTTCAATGGCAGGACCGCTTGTAGCAGTGAATTTCCCACCCATTTCATTTGCAATAATATGTGCTAAAGATGTTTTTCCAAGTCCCGGTGGACCTGCCAAAAGTACATGTTCAAGAGGCTCTTTTCTTTTTTTTGCAGCTTCAATAGCTACAAGCAAATTCTCTTTTGCTTGGTCTTGGCCAATAAAATCAGGTAAGGAGGTGGGTCTTAATGATATGTTCAGTACTACATCTTCCTCAGTATCCTGTTCTGTTATTATTCTCTCTCTGTCTTCCATTTATATCTCCCCTTAAAAATCTGGGACAGACACCAATTTTTCCTGATCCTATTCCCTGAAAAATAAGTGTCAGTCCCGATTTTTACAATACTACATCTTCCTCTGTATCCTGCTCTGTTATTATTCGTTCTCTTTCATCCATTTGATCTTCTATATAGCATCTTTAAGTAAAAAGGCAAAAATAAAAAGTAAAAAACCTGTTATCATTGTGGAATCTTTTCTTGTTTCTTTGTAGGGGCGTATTGCAATACGCCCCTACGAAAACCTCATTCAGGACGCTCCACACTTTTACCTTTTTCCTTTTTACTTTTTCCTTAGCTTTTTTATTACACCTAAAATTGTCTCTGCTTGTAAACCTCATTCAAAAGCTGTTCAGAATTCTTGATATCAGGGTTCCGTTCAATAGCTTTGTTTAACATATCCATTGCTTCTGTTTTCTTATATTGAAGCTGTAACAGAACAGCTAAGGATTCTTCAATTATATTTTCTTCAACCATTGCTTGCGTTTCGATGTCTTGATCTTGAATAAGACCAAATTTCCCTATTTTATCCTGAAGTTTAGCAACTATTTCTTTTGCTTTTGTTTCACCTATTCCAGGAAGTGTTTTTATCATTTTAAAATCACCTTTAGCTATCCAGCCTGCTATAATTGAAAATGGTTTCGAAAGCGCTTTACAAGCTGCTTTAGGCCCAATACCTGAGACTGTTATAAAGTGTTCGAAAAACTCCTTTTCTACTTCATTTATAAAACCTATAAGTATTGGAACAGATTTATTTTGATCAACTTTGTGGTAATGATATGTAACAAGTTCGACTTGTTCTGTTTCAATTGCAGCTATTACTGCAGGCGGCATAAGTATCTCATAAGTAATATCCCCTACATCAAGCAAAAGATGCATTGCGTGTTTTTCTCTTATTTTCCCTCGAATGCGTGATATCATAATTTCGTATTTCGTATGTAGTATATCGTATTTCGACAAAAGTCAACAATGATATACTCTATACGAACTTCCTTTTTTATTATCTATAATGTTAATATTTTTTTAGATCCCGGTATTTTTCTTCGAAAAAACCGGGATTACAGTCTATAAGCCCTATTAACCTTCTGACTTATAATCCTTATCAAATCTATTAAGGACGTTCCACAGGCTAATAGCTAATGGCTAACGTCTAATAGCTAACGCCCCATCATCTCCATATAAACATAACTAATCGCAATTGCAAGAGCATCAGAAACATCAACAGGTTCTGGAGCTTTTTTTAATTTTAAAATATCAGTAACAAGAGTCTGTACTTGTCTTTTTGATGCACTACCGTTTCCTGTAACAGCTTTTTTTATTCGAGATGCCGGATAATTGACAAGAGGTATTTGCTTTATCCCGGCTAAAAGACATGTAATGCCCCTTGCATGACCCATCAAAATTGCTGTAATAGGATGTTTGTAATGTGCATATATTTTTTCAAGAACTATTACATCCGGTTTAGATCGGAAGAGCGTCGTGT
>JAQVOV010000042.1:2374-11427 GCA_028702395.1 Candidatus Omnitrophota bacterium | reverse complement strand
TCTGCCCAATTAAAAGTATAATCAACAGTATAATCTACTTCTGTATATTCGTGGTATGACCCATTTGCCTTGTCATTACTCATAGAGTAATTTGTCCACCAATCAAACGTAAATCCATACTTTGAGAAGGATAGGTCTGACTGTAAGGATGGCGCATCTACAAAAGTAGCACCACGCCAAATATATTTTGACACAAAATACAATGATCCGGAAACATCCGGGGCCCAGGTTGGTTTTTCACCTAACCAATCACTGTTCAAATAATCAATTACTGAACTCGATCCAGTACCTTGATCAGATGCTGCAAATGCAGACCAACTGCATATAAAGGCAAACATCACCCCAAACATAATAATCAGGGATTTACTTTTCATTTTTTTCTCCTTTCGTTGCGGTACCACTGCTATTTATGATACCATTCTCTATTATAAAAACAAGCTATATATAGGTTTAGTCTGATCTGATCCCCTTACATATAACCTCACACATAAAAAATTCAAAAAAAAACGTCACCCTTTGCCTCGCAAAAAAATGACGTCTTAGTCAACCTATCCCCATTGTTTTCTTATAAACACTTTTCCTTGTGTTAAAAGATAAAAGAAATTTAAATATTCTTACTTTTCATGTTACCTTAACCGAACATATAAGCTTTTAATGAAATAAAAAAAACGTCGCTCTTTGCCATAGCAAAAATGGACGTCTTAGTCACATATCCTCATTGTTTTTTCTCAACACTTTTCTGTGTGTCAATTATACAAGTAAACTACTTCGTTTTTTGGAAACCTTTTTTAATAAAAAATTTCTTTTCGTATTCCTGAACATTTCATTCTCATGTTATTTTCAATTTTACTTACCATAACATGTGAAACCCCGATCCTTATACCTATCTCCCTGGTAGTATAACCCTCCAGTTTACAATAAAATATATCTTTTTCCCTATCTGTAAACACAGAATCAACTGAATCACATAATAAAAATATCTCAACAGCATCTGAATCCGCAGAATAACTTCTAGAAATATGATCAAACATGTTTTCTTCACCATAGTCATAATGAGAGTTAATACTGATCCTGTTGTTATCTATTGCTTTTGATACTGTTCTAATATAATTCTTTAAAAAATAATAACACCCCTGTAAAAGATAACTTTGTGTATTATCATTGATCTCATTAGATTCCCACATTTTCCACAGATAAATAACAGCTTCCTGGTAAAAATCATCTTTATCAAGATATGTATATTTACGGCTTACTTTTTTTGCAATAGCCTTTAATTTCGGTTCCAAACATTTTATTAGTTCGCTATAACTCATTTTAAACTCCTTTTAAAAACAAAAGTCCGATATACAATTAAACGATAGCTCGTTCTATCATATATCGGACTTCTTCGCCAATATTTGTATGCTTCTTAGCATACATTGTTTTTTTAAGTTTTAGATCCCGCTTATCTCATTAGAAAGTATTATTGCTTCCGCAATATCTTTCATAGAAACTCTTTTATCCATGCTAGATCTTCTCATCAGTTGGTAAGCCTCATCTTCTGTCATTTTTCTTTGTTTCATCAATATTCCTTTAGCTTTTTCAACTTTTTTTCGGGTTTCTAATTCCTCCTGAATAACTTTTGTCTTGACGATCAATTCAGTATTTTCAATTGCAACTGCTGCCTGATTTGCTACTGTACTTAACAGATAAATATCACTTTTAGTGAACTCGTACTTTTTTATTGTATAAACATTAACGACACCTATTGTTTTATCTTTTACAAGCATAGGAACACTGAGCATTGCTACAAAACCTTCTTTTTGAGCTAGTTTTTTTTCAACATATCTCTGATCATCCAGAACATTTTGTATGAATATTGGTTTTTTTTCTTTTGCAACGGTCCCAACTATCCCTTCCCCATATCTTATACTTCGCTCTGTAAGGTAATCTTGACTCATAGCCTGTGTCGCACGTATCTTTAAGCAATTATCTTTTTCATCTAACAACCACAATGCACAAATTTTAGCACCCATGACATTTGCTGTAAGAGTTACAATAAGCTTTAAAAGATCTTCTAAATAAAGATCTGAAGTGATAGCTTTTGATATTTCACTTAATGTAGATAAATAAATTTTTTCCTGCTTAGGCATTTTAGTCTCCTCAAAAACATTTAGTGACTAGTGACTAGTTACTATTTTCTAGTCACCAACTCCTATTAACTTCCTTACATCATGAACAGCATTTCAGTATATGACGGCAAAGGCCACATATCTGCCGGGATCAAAGTCTCTAAAGTATCAACTGCTTTTCTTAAATTTTTCATCCCAACGATCTTTTTAGATTCACTTTTACCTTGCACTGCTTTTTCAAGTTCCTTAATTGCTTTTAACATGTTCTCTATCTCTGAAGATACCCCTTTTAAAAGCTCTTTTGTCCCTGTTTGCGAAAAGCCCTTAACGATACTTATAGTATCAGCAATAGAAGACTGATATTCTAAAGCAACAGGCGTTATCATTGTCTTTGCAATTGTCAAAGAAACTTCTGCTTCAATTTCAAGGATCTTTTCATACTGCTCTGTATAGATCTCATACCTTGATAAAAGCTCTTCTTTTGTGAAAACCCCATATTTTGCGAAAAGCTTTAATGCTTTATCTGTTTTCATAGGTGCAAGGGCATCTGGAGTCGTCTTCAAGTTAGGAAGCCCTCTTCTTGCAGCTTCTTTATGCCAACTTTCAGTATAATTATCACCATTGAAAAGAACCCGTTTATGTTTTTTAACGATCTTTTGAAGAACTTCTTCTAAGGCTATATTAAGTTTCTTTCCTTTGTCCATAGCTGTTTCTACTTCTGTACAAATACAATCTATAGATTCAGCAACTATAGTATTCAATATAACGTTTGGACCAGCACAACTCTGGTTAGATCCAACTGCCCTGAATTCAAATTTATTGCCTGTAAAAGCAAATGGACTTGTTCTGTTCCTATCAGTTGTATCTTTTGGTAATGTCGGCAAAGATGTAACTCCTAACTGAAGAGTTTCAGCTTTTTTAGAAGTTTGAGCTTTTCCTTTTTCTATTTGATCAATAAGATCCTGAAGCTGTTCACCTAAAAATATAGAGATTATAGCAGGTGGTGCTTCATTTGCTCCCAGTCTATGATCATTACCAGCAGATGCAACAGCTCCTCTTAAAAGTTCTGCATGCGTATCAACTGCTTTAATTAAAGCACAAATAAGTGTAAGGAATTTCGCATTTTCATGCGGATCATCCCCTGGACTTAGCCAGTTCTTTCCGTCAGGCCCGCATATTGACCAGTTATTATGCTTTCCGGAACCATTAACACCTGCAAATGGTTTTTCATGAAGTAAAGCAACGAAACCATGAGCATTTGCTACAGTTTTAATAGTTTCCATCATCATCATATTGTGATCTACTGCAAGATTCAATTCCTCAAAAACCGGTGCGATCTCAAACTGTGCAGGAGAAACCTCATTATGTCTTGTCTTAGCAGGAATTCCTAATCTCCATAGTTCTTTATCAAGATCTTCCATAAAATTAATAACTCTAGGCTTAATGGCACCAAAATAATGATCTTCCATTTGCTGATGTTTTGCCGGAGCTTTACCAAATAATGTTCTCCCGGTCTGGATAAGGTCTAACCGTAATTCATAGAATCCTTTATCTATTAAAAAATATTCCTGTTCTGCCCCGAGAGTAGGATATCCTCTTCTATCTTTCGTTTTAATACCAAAAAGATCTCCTAACCTTGATAATTGTTTTGAAAGCACATCAATACTTCTGAGTAGAGGTGTCTTTTTATCAAGAGCAACTCCTGTATAAGAATAAAAAGCTGTAGGAATACAAAGTGTAGCGCCATTATCACTTTCTTTTATAAAAGCAGGTGATGTTGGGTCCCATGCAGTGTAACCTCGGGCTTCAAAAGTAGCTCTTAATCCGCCTGAAGGAAAGCTTGAAGCATCTGGTTCACCTTTTATCAATTCTGAACCAGAAAATCTCATAACAACACCATCTTCTCCATCTGGACAAATAAAAGAATCATGCTTTTCAGCAGTTGCACCTGTCAAAGGCTGAAACCAGTGCGTAAAGTGTGTTGCTCCCTTTGATACTGCCCATATTTTCATAGCTTCAGCAACTTCATCAGCTATAGCAGGATCAAGGGTCATTCCAAGCCTTACAGTCAGTAACAAAGACTGATATGCGCTATCAGAAAGATAATTTTTCATTGTTTTAAGACTAAAAACATTTTCACCGTAAGTTTTTACTGTTTCACATTCTGAAATTCTTGTATCCATTTTTTTCTCCTTTATTTCAAGCCCGTGGCTGATCTTTTTTCAAGTTTATTGTACCACTTTTACTGGTTTGTTCAACAATTGTTTAAAACAAAAAAAT
This sequence comes from Candidatus Omnitrophota bacterium, assembly GCA_028702395.1. Classification (GTDB taxonomy): domain Bacteria; phylum Omnitrophota; class Gorgyraeia; order JABMRN01; family JABMRN01; genus JAQVOV01. The sequence continues at coordinate 7,036 of JAQVOV010000042.1, read as the reverse complement.
CCTTATTGCGGTATAACTCTATACAACAATAAGGACCTCATTATCCTAAAAATCCCCTTCAATGGGACTTTAAAACATTAATTATAAACAAAAAAAGCGCTTAATTTTTTTTAAGCGCGTCGTTGCATTACTAAATCAGCTCATCTTTGTGCGATTTATGAATTAAGTATACCTGCATTTTTTTCATTTGTCAATATTTTTTTTCGTCTTTTTTTTGACCACTTTAAATGAAAAGCGATTTTCGTAAGGTTTTCTACAGACAAATTGCGAGAACTTATTACTTTTTGCATAAGTTTTGCCCATTGCATGTCAGGATCATTTGAGAGGCTCATATCAGAAAATTGCAGCTGTCTTCTTAACCCAAAATCTTTAAGCATAACTTGCAAAAGTCCGGTCTTTTTTAAAAGAATTAAAGCCGCAACAAGGTTTTTCCCAATAAGCAGCTTGTCCATTTCCATCAACCATCGCTCTTTACTAACAAGCAATAAAAGCTCCCTGTTCTTTTTGATTGCAGATATTGTTTTTTTATCAACATCAAAACCCAACTGCGAACAAAAGCGTACTGCCCTCAACATTCTCAAAGGATCTTCTTTGAACTTTTCGGTAGCATCACCTATGCTTCGTAATATTTTTGATCCTACATCTCGAAGCCCATTAAAAGGATCTATCAACTGACCAGAGACATCTAATGCCATTGCATTAATTGTAAAGTCTCTCCTCATTAGATCTTTTCCAAGATCATTACCATATTGAACATTTGGTTTTCTTGAGAATTCAACGTATTTTTCAGATCTAAAAGTTGTTATTTGAATATCATGCCCTTTATATAACATGCCTATCGTTCCAAATCTTTTTCCAACAGCATATGTCCTATAATTGTTTTTTTTAAGTAATCTTTCAACTTCATCCGGCTTAACAGGAGTAGCAAAATCATAGTCTTGTGTTTCTATACCCATGATCTTATCTCTAACTGCTCCTCCAACTAGATAGATCGGAAAAATAATAGAAGAAATTTTTTCGTATATTAAATTCAAGTTCTATCCTTTATTCATCTCATACAAAAAATTCTTTTTTTGATTTTGTGTGGTCTTGAAAAAAAATAATGACATATTCTTTGTACCTTTTATTCCTTCTTCACAAATTCACAATTAAGACCTTTTCCTACTAAAAGCGGCCTAAAACATTTATTACAGGAGATACATTTAGCTCGTAAAGGATCACCTTTCTCCCACCTCTTTATAATATCAGGTTCACAGATAAATGGTCGGCTCATACCTATCAGATCTGCCTGATCTGTTCCTAGAATTCGCTCTGCCTCTGATATCCCTCGTATCCCTCCCATTGCTATTAAGGGAATCGAGAATTTTTTACGGAATTTTTCACAAAAATCCCTATAATAGAACTGTGAACTTTCTTTTGTGTTATCTTCTTTGCGTATTGGCAAAGGATCTGAATTCATAGTACCGCCGCTTATTTCTACGCCATCAATACCACAAGGAATTATATATCCCAATATTTCAAGACAATCTTCCTGATGTAATCCATCTTGCAAAAAATCTTCGGAATTGATCTTTAATAAAATGGGAAATTTAGTTCCAACTTTTTTTCTGACATGTTCCAAAATGATCGAAATTATCCTGGCTCTTCCTTTATTGTTTTGGCCGAACATATCTGTACGCTTGTTGAAATGCCCAGATAAAAATTCCGATAAGAGATATCCATGTGCAGCATGTATTTGTATCCCATCAAAAGCAGCTTCTTTGGCACGGATCGCTGAATCAGAAAAATGCTCAATTATCTGCTCTATATCCTTAGCTTGCATTTCTCTGGCAATTATTGTGTTATTATGACTTATCTGAGATGGAGCAATTGGTGTTTGGCCAGTGATGTTTTCTGTAGTTTGCGCCCCGCAGTGAGCGATCTGAGCAAATATTTTAGTCCGTGTATACTTGTGTATATAATGTGTTATTTCAAATAACTCTTTAATAGTCTCATCACGATCTATAGATAATTGCCCTCGTGCACCTTTACCATCCTTAGATATATACATATATCCTGTTATAATCAATCCTACATTGTTCTCTGCAAGTGTGAAAAGGATATCCTTGTTTTTCTCAGTAGCAATTCCTTCATCTGTTGCAAAACCAGTGTGTGTAGCAGAACGAACAAATCTGTTCTGTAGAGTAAGCCCATTTAGTACATATGGTTCAAAAGCTTTCATATTCACCTCGTTGTTCGTTATGCGCCTGCCTGCCCTGCCTGCCGGCAGGCGGGCGGCAGGCAGGTTGTGCGTAAATTGTAAACCTTATATCGTAGGGCGCCCGCCGGCAGGCAGGGCAGGCAGACGACCTACGAGATACGAAACACCCCTGTCAAATCTTATCAGCTGAGTTCAGGACGTTAATTCCTTTTATCTTTTATCTTTAGTCTTTTATCTTTTTCTCTATATAGTCCTATCACTCCCAGTAAACTCGATCATACTCTTTAGGCATTGAATATATTCTAACTCTTTTTTTCCACCCAATAAGCCATTTTTCTTCATTTTTGCCTGCAGGTGCATTTTTCACTCTTAGATCCAATAAGTTTTCACATGCAGTTGAAAATTCTGACAAAGCATTTTCTTCAGTTATACTATCCGGCATACTTTGCAAAACCTGTTTCAACCCCCATCCTTGGCCATTGTACCTTTCATTAAGAGAGAGTCCTGTACCTTTAAAATTGACATAATCTGTAATGGCATAAACCCCATTATGGGCATTTATTAGAACTTCTAATTTTTTTGTCAGTTGTTTTTTTTCTTCTTCATCACATGACCTTAATATATCCCTAAGGCTTTTTTGCGACCGTAAAAGAATATATTCAGTTTGAACATTGATCGTATCTTTTAAAAACTTTTTAAATTTCAGCATTCTTTCAGAATTAATATCCTGTAAAAGCTCGTGTCTGTTTTTCCAAGGAGCAGGTCTGTTCATTAACCAAATAGGGACTGCTACTCCCTTTTGTTCCATAAATCCAACAAGTTCCGGAAAAGTTTCTTCAAACCCAGGATCAACACCTTGGGGATACCAAATAAAATGTCCGATACCAAGAGATGGAAAATCCTCGTTCACATTCCAAAAAACAAGATTTTTTTCTAATGAGCCGCATTCATTTGCATATATCTTCCTGCTGATATAGTTTTGCTCTTTTTCAGTCAATTGAGGGAATCTTATTGCTGCTGGAATATCCGCCAACTCATAAACTAGATGATTTTCAGCTAAAGTATCTGTCATAGTATCTGTTGTTTTTTTAAGAGCAATTGTTCTGGAACAAATGTTCTTATAATAAAACCACGAATAACATGCAAGTATACATGAAAACAAGAAAAGAAATAAAAAAAATGACTTACGCATAATTTGATTTTGATCTCTTTCGAAATTTCTGATTATTTATTTTTACTGATATTTGGCCGTTTTTCAATGTCCCCATTAGCTATTAAACTTGTAAGAACAATGGTCTGCATTTCAACACTAGGATCTGATACTCTACTACGAAATATCTCAAGAGCCATTAAATGATAATCAGGGTTTATATCTTCCATTATGATATAATCATCCCTCAAAGTTTCTATGGCCATAGCAATATATTCTTCAACATATTTTCTTTTTTGCTCATCTGTTAAAACATTCCACTCTTTAACAGTAACTTTTGCACCGTCCCATTTTGCATCTTTTACAGGAAAAAACCAGATCTTGGGGGGATTACGGGTATCATACGTATACTGTTCAACTCCTTTGTTTATAGCTAAACAGAGAGAAGTTACTATAAAAAAAACAAGCAATACCAATATCCATATTTTTTTCATGTGTTCTCCTTTTTGTTAGTCTTGTATAGAGCCATGATTAGCCTGTTTATTATGTATTAGGTTCATATCCTAATTTATTTTAATTGGTCCATTCTAAAATCATCTACACCGCGCAAGATCTCATGCTTTTTATTAGTCCAATCCGGAGCTATTAAAAGCTCTTCAGGACAATCAGCAGTTATTCTATGTACAACTGTTTTCTTAGATAAATGCGCAATGATCAAGCATGTCCATTTGACATATGTATCAATATTGATAGGCGAAAACTTTCCGCTTTTAAACATTTTTTCAAGTTCGGTATCCTTGACAACATGTATTGGGTGTATCTTTACTCCATCGATACCTGAGTTTTGCAAAAACTTTGCTGTATTTATGATATCTTGTTCCTGTTCAAAAGGCAAGCCTAATATTACATGTGCGCAAATTTTTATTTTGCTATGCTTTTGTATAAGTTTTACGGCTTTCATGAAATCTTCGGCATTATGCTGTCTGTTTATCAATTTCAATGTTGTATCATTAGCACTTTGAAGTCCAAGTTCAAGCCATACTTCTCTTTTTTTTGTATAAGAATCGATAAGTTCTATGATCTGTTCATCAATACAATCCGGTCTTGTACCGATATTGAGCATTACAATATCATCAAAATCATCAATAGTATCATAAATTGTTTTTAATTTTTCAGGAGTGGCATATGTATTAGAAAATGTCTGAAAATATGCAATGAATTTTTGAGCTTTTAGTTTTTCCCTGGCAGACTCGATCCCGCTCTCAATTTGTTTTCTTATGGGAATAGAGTCTACTCGCTCATTATAATTAAA
>JAQVOV010000042.1:0-2274 GCA_028702395.1 Candidatus Omnitrophota bacterium | reverse complement strand
GCTACAGGCGTAACTCCTGAAATACGGCTGGCTTGCCCTAAACAGACAGGCTGCATACTTTTTAGTTTTTGTCTTATTTCAGTTGATAATCCCATAACCGAATCATAATTGAAGTTAATAGGTATTTTAATTTTTTCAAGATCGCTGAATCGATTAACTTCACGTAATTGTTTTTCTATATATCCTTTATATTTGATCTCATTTTCTACTCCTAAAACAATATCATTTGTAAGTTCTTTATTGTATAAACCCATTTCCGATATGATACTTAGCCCCATACCTGGCCATTTAAGTAATTTACTTATAGCTATTGTTTCTTTGAGTATCGGCAGACCTTTTGATCGAAGGAATTCATTATTCTCTTGTATAGGATATATCTTTGATCCGTTCAAATGAGTTATTACTTCTTTGATCTTTTTTTGTTTTTCAAGAGTTGCTGAATATTCTTCTTTTGTGACCAAACCAAGATCATACCCTATCTTACGCAGTCTAATATCTGCATTATCTTCTCTGATAAGCAATCTGTATTCAACTCGTGATGTGAACATTCTATATGGCTCATTTGTTCCTTTTGTAACTAGATCATCTATGAGTACCCCTATATAACTGCTGGAACGATCGAAAATTATCGGCTGTTTTTGTTCTATATTCTGGACAGCATTAATACCGGCAACTAAACCTTGAGCTGCAGCTTCTTCATAGCCTGTTGTTCCATTTATTTGCCCTGCAAAAAACAAATTCTTTATTTTTTTGAGCTCAAGTGAAGGGAAAAGCTGAAGGGGATCTATCAAATCGTACTCTATCCCATAACCAGGAACAAGTGCTTCAGCCTTTTCAAGTCCTGGAATAGTATGAATGAAATCCATTTGTATATCTAAAGGCAAACTAGTAGAAATACCATTTGGATATATCTGAAAAGTATCTAAGCCTTCAGGTTCTAAAAATATCTGATGCCTGTTCCTATCAGGAAATCTCACTATTTTGTCTTCAATAGAAGGACAATATCTAACACCGGTTGATTTTATTATACCAGAATATAAAGGAGAACGATCCAAACCTGAACGAATGATCTGATGAGTCTTTTCATTTGTGTATGTTATATGACAGGAGATTTGTTTTTGCTTTATTTTTTTTGTAGAGAAAGAAAATGGGATTGGGTCAATATCCCCATTTTGTACTTCTAAATTTGAAAGATCAATTGTACGACTATCAAGTCTTGCACATGTGCCGGTCTTGAACCGTAGGATCTTGATATCTAATTTCTTAAGATTATCTGAAAACAACTCTACAGCATCTTCACCCAAACGACCACTTGAATGGCTTTCTAAACCTATATGGACAAGTGCATTAAGAAAAGTTCCAGCTGTTATTATTACAGCTGAAGAAAAGATCTCTGTTCCATCAGAAAGAATGATACCTTTAACAACATTATCCTTAACAATTAGATCTGTAACTTTCCCCTCTTCTACTTTTAGGTTTTCTTGATCTTTTACGATCATTTGCATATATTCTTTGAATATCTTTCTATCAACTTGTGCTCTGGATGATCTTGCAGCTGCTCCACGTGAAGTATTAAGCTGCTTGAATTGTATGCCGGCATAGTCTGCTGCTTTTGCGATCTGGCCACCTATTGCATCTATCTCTTTTACAAGTTGACCTTTACCAATACCGCCAATAGCAGGATTACAGGAAAGAGAACCTATATTATCTTTACGTAATGAAATAAGAAGCGTGTTCTTTCCCATACGTGCACATGCAAGGGCACTTTCACACCCCGCATGACCACCTCCTACTACTATAATGTCGTAACTCATTTTTATCCTCTTTTATCCCAAAGTAAAAAGTAAAAATGTAAAAGGAAAAAGTCTGGGTGATTCTGAACACAACTTTTTAAAAAATTCTTTGTAAACATTTTTTTCCTTTTTACTTTTTCCTTTTTACTTAGACTCGCTTAATACGGTGTCCGCCGAAAGAGTCATCCATTTGTTCAGGGTTATCTTGTACCCAACCATTTGAAAATCCAAGTTCATTTAATTTATTATTCACTACACTATATTCTTCGTAAGTTAGTTTCCTGTTCAACTCAGGGGACTCTTTTGCTTTATAAATAGGATAATATTGGCTCATAAGACTTATATGTACTTTATTTGAAATGTTCTGTTCTATCCACTCTAAAGTTTGACATGTACCTGAAATGTCATTCGGCAAAACCAAACATCTGATTATTACACCTTTTGTTGCAATACCATTATTATCCAGCTGGAGCTGCCCGAC
>JAQVOV010000188.1 GCA_028702395.1 Candidatus Omnitrophota bacterium | reverse complement strand
AAACATTTCAGATGATCTGTGGTGCATAAAAGAAAATGGTTTTGATCGAACAAAACAGAATTTTTATGAAACAATATTTACTTTAGGTAATGGGAAGATAGGCTCTAGGGGGGTATTGGAAGAAACACCATCAGGCTGTAGTACAGGAACTTTTTTTCCAGGAGTTTTCGATTCTGTTGGTGCACAAGTCACAGAAATAGTGAATGCGCCTAATCCTATAAATTTCACTATTATTACAGACGGAGAACGAATAGGTGTAGACACAATGGACGTTCTTCATTACAAGAGAATTCTTGATACACGTCAAGGGATCTTGTTCCGTAGAACTTTATACAAAAGTACTTATTTAGGAAAAATAGATTACCAGTCTTATAGGTTTTTCAGTATGGAAGATACATCAATTGGAATGATGGAGGTTTTCCTGAAACCAATTGATAAAGATATAATTATATCTGTTGAAAGTTCAGTTGATATATCAACTATGAATAAGGGGTTACTAACGGAAGGGCCTAAAAAACATTATCATGTTACAGATTTCAAGAAAAAAGGAAGTATAAATTATATTGAGACAAAAACCTTTGAGAATGAGACTTCTATGGCATATGCGTCAAGGTTGAAATATTCTGTTGCTGGAAAAGATAAACGAAGTCCAAGAAGGGTTTTTAAAGTAAAAATAAAAAAAGGGCAGACTATAAGATTAACACAATATTTCTCTATAGCCACGACTATTGAAGTAAAATATAAACGACTTAAAAGTTATGTGATAAACAAACTTATAGTTACCAGTAAAAAATCACCAGAACAACTTTTGGAGCAAAACAGGAAAGCATGGGATAGTAGATGGGCTATTTCTGACATAAGAATAGAAGGGGATAATTCCGTACAAAGAGCATTAAGGTTTAATGTTTTTCATATGATAATTGCCGGTACAGATGATAAAGGAAAAAGCAGTGTTGGTGCAAGGACCCTAAGTGGAGAAGGTTATAGAGGTCATGCCTTTTGGGATACAGAAATATTCCTTTTGCCTTTTTATATTTATAATTATCCTGAAATAGCCAAAAGTCTTCTTCTTTATAGGTATAACCGTATGGGTGAAGCAAGGAAAATTGCAAAGGAAAAAGGTTATCAAGGCGTGTTATATCCTTGGGAATCTGCTGACAAAGGAGATGAAGTCACTCCTAAATGGGTAAAGGATAAGGATGGGCAAATCGTTGAGATAGCTACATCTTTAAGAGAACACCATCTTGTAGCTGATGTTGCTTATGGGGTACACCAGTATATTAGGGTAACAGGGGACATGAAGTTCGCTCTGAAATATGGGTTAGAAATGATACTTGCTTCTGCAAAATTCTGGATATCCCGAATGGATTTTAATAAACAGACTAAAAAATATGAAATAAACCATGTTATTGGTCCTGATGAATTTCACGAAAATGTCAATAATAATAGGTTCACGAATTGTATTGCCAAATGGAATATAGAAAGCGCCAATAAATATGTTGATGTTCTTATGAAAAAGCATCCGGCAAAAATAAAGAACATATTAAATAAGATCTCGTTAACGATAAAGGACCTGGAAAAATGGAAAAGGATCTCCGCTAAAATAGCTCATACATATCCGAACTTAAAAGGTGTTATTGAAGCTTTTGATGGATATTTTAAAAAACGCAAGATACCTATTAAATTTACACAGAGACAAATGTTAACTCCTGACCCCAAATATAAACCTAAAGATTACAATGAAACTCAGCTTGTTAAACAGGCAGATGTTCTTATGATGTTATATCTTTTAAGTGATAAGTTCTCATATGAAACAAAGAAAAAGAATTATAATTATTACATGGAAAGAACACTTCACAAATCATCACTTAGTCCGTCGATACATTCAATATTAGGCAGAGAGGTTGATGACCATGTGAGAAGTTATCATTATTTTTTCCTGTCTCTTTATACTGATCTAAAGGATGTTTATCAAAATACGCATGAAGGAATGCATGCCGCATGTTTAGGCGGAATATGGCAAACAATAATAAACGGATTTGCAGGATTGCGCTTTGTCAGTAATGTTCTGTTTTTATCCCCTGATATGCCAGCTCATTGGAAAAGTCTGCAGTTTTGTGTGAAATGGAAAGATAAAAGATTAAGGGTCAATATCAATAAAACGGATGTTGATCTATATCTTATATCCAAAGGAAAAAGAGATAAAGCTGTTATAAGTATTTTAGGTGACTTAAAAGTCATTGAAAGTCATAAAATATATACTTTAAAACGAAAGGGGACTGTAATGCAGGCTAAAAATATAATGGATAAAAAAGTCGTTGTTCTAAAAGATAATTTTACCATAGATAAAATAGCAGATCTTCTTGTAAAGAAAAAGGTAACAGGCGCCCCTGTTGTAAATGCTAACGGAAAGTTCATAGGTTTTATTTCAGAACATGATGTTATGAAAGCAGCAAGAAATACTAAGACCATACATAAAAAAAGAGCAAAAGATATTATGGTACATAATGTTCTAGTTGTCAGCCCTGATACTCCTGTAGAAAAACTCATCGAAGTGTTCAATGAAAAAGAATACAGGATCATACCGGTTGTAAGCAACAAAAAAGTTATTGGGATAGTATCTAAAAATGCAGTAGTTGATAGGGTAATAGGGGAATATTATTAAGAGACAATAGGATGTTTAAGATAAAAGAACAAAGATAAAAGATAAAAGGGTGGAACGTCCTGAAAAAGTTTTTTTTGAGTTAGGAAATGTTTTGAAAGGGGTTTGGAAATATTGTTATAAAAGATTATACGTATGTACGAATAACTATTAAAGGGTTTTTAACAAAAATTCCATAAGA
>JAQVOV010000041.1 GCA_028702395.1 Candidatus Omnitrophota bacterium | reverse complement strand
GGAAAAGCAGATGCCGGATTGGCAGCAAGTATATTTCATTTTAGGGAGTTTTCTATAAGTGAAGTTAAGGCTTTACTTGAGGAAAAGGGGATAGTTGTTCGTAATTAGTGTCAGTGTCAGTGTCTGTGTCTGTGTTAGGGTTTGTTATAATATGTCATCAAATCGTTTAACTGATCTATTTAGAAAGATCAAACACAAAAAATGGACACAAAATAGGAGGAAAAAATGGCTTTAGTGGATGAACTTAATTTTAATGAAAAGGGATTGATCCCTGCAATTATTCAGGATGATAAGACAAGCAAAGTGTTGACCCTTTGTTATATGAACAAAGATGCTATAGAAAAATCTTTTGATGAAGGAAAGATCTATGTTTATAGAAGATCTCTGGGTAGGCTTATGATAAAAGGTGAGACTTCGGGATGTATTCAGGAAATCAGGTCTGTTTATGTTGATTGTGCGAATAATTCACTTTTGTTTAAGGTCGATCAGCATAGAGCTGCTTGTCATGAGGGATATTTCACTTGTTATTATTTGAAAGTTGATAAAAAAGGAAATAAAGAAATAGTTGATCAAAAGGTTTTTGATCCAAAAGACGTATACGGAAAAGAGGAGAATAGTCCGCCATTGGTCACTAAAAGTGACCAATGGCGAGATCTCGCCAAAATTTTTATAAATTTTGGCGGACTATTAGCTATCAGCATGAAGAAGTTTTTTAATGTAACTTTTAGGCTGAATGTTGATAGCTAAATGCTGAAAGCTGGTAAGATGATCTTATCTAAGATTATACAAGAGAAAAAAAAACATGTTGAATTGGCAAAGATCCACCTGCGTTTAGCAGAGATTTGTGAAAGTCTGGAAAAAATTTACAGGAGAAGTTTTTTTAAAAAAAGCATTTCAAGGGCTTTTCGTGTTAATTTGATAGCAGAGATGAAAAGGTCCTCTCCATCACGAGGGATAATACGCGGGAATTTCAACCCTGTGCAGATAGCACTGACTTTTCAATCTCAAGGAGTCTCAGCTATATCAGTAGTTACTGATGAAAGATTTTTTGATGGAAAACTTGAGTATATAAGGGAAATAAAAGAAAGAGTTTCTATTCCTGTTTTGAGAAATGATTTTATAATTGATGAATATCAAATATATGAATCAGCTTATTGGGGCGCTGATGCAGTAGTATTAATAGCTGATATTCTCACAGAGTCTGAGTTAGTATCTTTCAGAAAGACCGCAAAACATGTTGGTATGGACATTGTCTGCGAAGTGCATACTGATGAGGATATTGTAAAAGCAGTAAATGCAGGTATGGATATTATTTGTATAAATAACAGGGATTTACACGATTTTCGGGTAGATCTTGGGAAGTCCGAACGGCTTGTTAAACAGATACCTGAAAATATCGTTAAAGTTTCAGCAAGCGGAATAAACACATATGAAGATATGATGTTTTTGAAAAGTTTAGGGTTTAATGCAACTCTTACTGGTGAAGTGTTCATGGACGCAGAAGATATTGGGGCGAAAGTGAGAGAGTTGCTGAGATAGAGTAAATAAGATCCTAAGATAAAAGATAAAAGAACAAAGATAAAAGAGTGGAAGGTCCTAAATAGGTACTTTCGTATGCAATTCCACAATGATGACTAATTTTTTATCTTTTATCTTTCGTCTTTTGTCTTAATAAAGCTATAAAGGAAACAAATGCGAATAATGGGCATAGATCTCGGTGAAAAAAGAGTTGGAATTGCTTTAAGTGATCCTTTAAAGATAACTGCGCAAGGAGTTTGCGTTCTTGAAAGAAAAGATAAAAGTTTCTTGGAAAAAATAAATGATATTGTCAAACAAGAGAATGTTTCTGAGATTGTTTTAGGGTTACCTCTTAATATGGATGGGTCAAAAGGAAAAAAAGTTGATGAGGCCGAAGCTTTTGCACTTGTTCTCAAAGAAAAAACAGGAGTTAATATTAAACTTTGGGATGAAAGACTTACTACTTTTGCAGCAGAACGGATCATGATAGAAGCAAATACTTCGCGAAAGAAAAGAAAAGAAAAAATCGATAAGATAGCTGCACAATTGATCTTGCAAGGATATTTGGATTCATTAGGTTAAAAATAGAAAAGGAAATAAAAAATGAATAAAATTCAAACATTAGAAAATGGGTTTAGGATAATAACTTCAGAAATGCCGTATATGGAATCAGTTTCAATAGGTGTTTGGATAGGTGTAGGTGGACGCTATGAAACACCAAAACTTTCAGGGATCAGTCATTTTATAGAACATATGTTGTTTAAAGGTACGAAAACACGAAATGCTTCACAGTTAAAACAGGCAATTGAGGGCATAGGCGGGCAGTTCAATGGGTTTACAGGTGAGGATGTTACTTGTTATCTGGTCAAAGTCCCGTCAAAATACATGGATTTAGGCGTAGATATTCTTAGCGATATGATAATCAACCCTGCAATTAGCACCCATGAGCTGGAAAAAGAAAAAAATGTTATTTGCGAAGAAATAAAGATGTATAAAGATCAGCCTTCAAGTTATGTTCAGGAATTATTAGCAGAGATAATGTGGGAAAAACATCCATTGGGATTCCCTTTGGCCGGCAGCGAGAAAACGGTACTATCAATGGATCAGAAGATGCTTCTTGATTTCAAGGAAAAATATTATTGTTCAGGGAACATTGCATTTGCAGCATGCGGAAAAATAAAAATGAAGGATTTCCAAAGAGCTGTAAAATTCAGCTGTGATAAAATAAAAGTCGGGAAACAACAAAGTTCAGAGATCTATAAAAATACCCAGAAAAATAAAAGGTATACTACGTTTTTCAAGAACACGGAACAAACTCATGTTGAGTTTGGATTCAAAAGTGTAGGAAGGAAAAGCAAGGATAGATATGCTGTAAATCTTTTGAACATTATTCTCGGCGGAAACATGTCATCGAGATTATTTGAAGAACTTAGAGAAAAACAAGGGTTGTGTTATGACGTATCTTCATCAGCAAAAAAGTATGATGAAATAGGGGTTTTTTCTGTACATGCAGGGGTTGACAATAACAAGGTCAAACAAACCATTGATACTGTAATAGAACAATTAGAGATACTGAAAACAAGCAAAGTCCCTGATGCCGAACTAAAAAGAGCAAAAGAGTTTTTTAAAGGTCAATTTCTTCTTATGCTTGAATCAACCGGCTCTAGGATGTTATGGTTAGGGGAGAAGATCTTAACAGAAGGAAATATCCCTAAGATAAAAGAAGTTTTGTCTCAAATTGACAAGATTAGTGCTTGTGATCTGCAAAGGATATCAAAACAAATATTTGTTTCTAAAAATATGAATTTTGCAGCAATTGGTCCTGAGCGAATATTAAAAAAAATAGATCTGAACAGCTCTTTGAATTGTTAGATATATAAGGAGATAATGTGGGAAGAACCTTTGAAATTGCCCAAATAAAAGGTATATCAATTAAACTACACTGGTCATTCTTTTTGTTGATACTTTTTTTTGGTAAATGGTTCTTTTTTGTTGCTGCAGTTTTCTTTTTTGTAACAATGCATGAACTTGCACATAGCTTTGTAGCACGTAAATTCGGCATTGATGTTAGGGATATTACGCTTTATCCTATTGGAGGAATTGCATCTATGAGTAAACTTCCTCAAAAGCCTTATCAGGAGTTTCTAATATCAATTGCAGGGCCATTGTCTAACTTAGCTTTTATAGTAATATTTTTCTTTCCAATGAAAGCTTTTTTAGGTTCTAATATGCTTTATGCATCTTTGAAATATATAGCAGCCGGTTATTTTGTGCCATATAATTTCAAATTTGTTGTAGGGCAGATATATTGGATAAACCTTTTATTGGCATTATTTAATTTGCTGCCGGCGTTTCCAATGGATGGAGGAAGGGTTTTTAGGTCTATATTGACAACTAAATTAGGTTTTTATAAAGCTACTAAAATAGCTGTTAATTTTGGTCATTTTTTTGCTTTGATTTTTGGATATATTGGTTTTAGTAAAGGAAGGTTTTTATTGCTTGTGATAGCTATCTTCATTTTTATTTCTGCTTCAGAGGAACTTTTTATTGCAAAAATGATGGAAAAAGCGAAAAGTATGAATAATAATTTGGTTTGACTGGTTGGACTAGTTGAACTGGTTGTACTTGTTGGAGAAAAATACTGAATTCGGCCACGAGCTTCGAGCTACGCGCAGCGAGCCAGTGGAACGTCCCAGATTGGGTTTAGAGGGTTTGGTGACTAGCGAATAGGTAAGATCGTGCTTAGTGAATAAAAAGAAAAAATCTATGGAAGTAGAAAAGTTCTTAGTAACTTTTCTAATTACTAGTCACTAATCACTAGTTACTAAAGATTATGGAGGAGAAATGAAAAACAAAGTTTTAATTGCGCCAAGCATTCTAAGTGCAGATTTTTCAATACTTGGCAAAGAAATAAAAGCTGTTATTGATGCTGGAGCTGATTGGATACATGTTGATGTAATGGATGGGAGTTTTGTGCCCAATATTTCCATTGGGGCAATTGTTGTAAGGTCCGTTAGAAATGTTACTGAAAAGACATTTGATGTTCATCTTATGATATCTGATCCTGAAAAATATATGAAAGATTTTATCGATGCAGGTGCAGATATCATTGTTTTTCATTATGAAGCAGTAAAAGATCCAAAAAGTGTCATAAAAAAGATAAAAGACCTTGGTGTTAAAGCAGGCATTTCCATTAAACCAGGAACAGATGTAGAGGTTTTAGATGACTTCTTAGCTGAATTGGATCTTGTTCTTATAATGAGTGTTGAACCTGGTTTTGGAGGGCAGAGGTTTCTGGAGAGTGCTTTAAAGAAAATACAATATTTAAAGACTAACTTCAAAGGTTATATTGAAGTAGATGGCGGGATCAATCAAGAAACAGCACAAAAGGCCAGAGAAGCAGGTGCAAATGTATTAGTAGCAGGCACTGCAGTTTTTGGTGACAAGGATTATTCAAAAGCAATACGGAGGTTAAGAGGTGAATAAAATAAATTTTGGTACTGATGGATGGCGAGCAATAATAAGTGATGATTTTACTTTTGACAATGTAAAAATGGTCGCTCAATCAATCGCTGATTATGTGAAATATCGAAAGAAATTCATTCAAAAAAAGACCTCTCCATATTACAAAAGAAAATACAAGGTTGTTGTAGGGTATGATCTTCGTTTTTTATCTGAAAAATATGCAGAAAAGATAGCGTGTGTTCTGGCAGCAAACGGCATAAACGTGATATTAACTGATAGAGCCTGTCCTACTCCTTCAGTAAGCTATGAGATCGTTGATAAAGGATATCTTGGCGGAGTAATGGTAACAGCGAGTCATAATCCCGGAGAATATAATGGAATAAAATATAAAGAGTATTATGGCGGTTCAGCTGGTAAAGATGCTACTGATCATATGGAATCAAAGTTCTATAAAACAACTGTTAAGGACATGAATATAGAAGAAGCTCTTAAAAAAGGGTTAGTAGTGTACAAGGATATTGCAAAAGACCATATTAAAGCAATTCAAAAATTCTTAAATTTAAAGATCCTTAAAAAAGCGAACTTAAATGTTCTTGTTGATAGTATGAATGGTACGGGACTTAGATATATTGAACAGATACTAAAAGGCTCAAAAAATAAAGTAACAACTATTAATAGCAATAGAGATCCCTATTTTGGAAAAAGGTCTCCTGAACCAAATGAATATCATCTTATACCTACTTCAGAATACATGAAAAACAAAGGGTATGATGTTGCGCTTGCAACAGATGGTGATGGGGATAGATTAGGAGTGCTTACAGGAAAAGGAGAGATCCTTAGCGGCCATAAAGTCATGACTTTATTATTGTTGCATCTTTTTGAAAATAAAAAAAAGAAAGGGGTAGTAGTTCAAACGATATGCGGGACCTCTCTTATTGACAAAATAGCAGCAAAATACAAGTTAAAAACTTTTGAAACACCTGTAGGCTTTAAGTATATTTCAGATCTTTTTGAAAGTGAAGATGTGTTGATAGGAGGAGAGGAAACAGGCGGGGTAGCTTATAAAGGATGGCTGCCTGAAAGGGATGGAATACTTTCAGGACTTTTAATATTAGAAATGATAGCCTATAAAAAGAAATCGCTTGTCCAGATCCTTAAAGATATTGATAAAGAATATGGGACATATGTGTACAAAAGGTTTGATCTGAAGTGTTCTTTGGAAAAAAAGAAAAAACTTATAAAGATGCTGAAAGAAAAACCATTTAAGACTATTTTGGGAAGAGAAGTTGTTGAAACTAAAACATATGATGGATTCAAATTCATTTTTAAGGATAAAACGTGGGTAATGCTTAGACCTTCTGGAACTGAACCTAAACTTCGTGTTTATTCTGAGGGAAGAAGTGAAAAAGAAGCTTTAGATCTTCTTGATTTTGGTAAGATCTTTTTAAAGAAAGTTTAATAGGTAAAAATGACAAAACTAATAGTTGTTCGAACAGGACATACAGATTGGAATGTTATAAATCGTATTCAGGGAAGTTTGGATATCCCCCTTAACGAGAGAGGTGTTTTGTCTGCTAAAAGAGCAGCATATGAGCTTAAAGAAGTTAAGATAGATTGTATATTTTCCAGTTGTCTTTCCAGAAGTTATGAAACAGCATCAATAATAGCTGAAGAACATAACATGAAATTAAAAAAAGCTAAAGAATTAAATGAATTGGATCATGGGTTATGGCAAGGATTAACGCTTGCTGAAATAAAAAAAAGATATACAAAGCAATATGTTTCCTGGAAAGCATCACCTTTTTCAACAAAACCTCCTCAAGGGGAGAGTGTAAAAGAAGCATATGACAGAGTTGTGAATTTTGTTCAAAAGATAGTTGATAAAAATAAAAATAAACAGATATGTATTGTTGCACATGAAATCGTTATAGCTCTTATTAAATGCCATTTTCAAAGTTTAGATGTTAATGATATTTGGAGCATAATGACAGATGCAGGTACATGGGAGATAATAGATATCGGTTGATAGGATGTTTAAGATAAAAGATAAAAGAATAAAGATAAAAGGGTGGAGCGTCCTGGATAGAGTTAATAGGGCTTGGTGACTAGTAACTAGTGACCAGAGACCAGTGACCAGAAACCAGAACGGTTAAAAAGGTTTATAGGGCTTGATGATAATTGATTAGTTGAACTAGTTGCTCTGGTTTGATCAGTTGATGGAAGCTGATTAACGTTGATGGTTAATAGATTTTAGTGAATTTAAGGAGTCTATGTAGACTTTTCTAGTCACTAATTACTAGTTACTAATCACTAAATCATAAAAGGGAGAAAATGAAACAAGAGAATATACGAAATTTTTGTATAGTAGCGCATATTGATCATGGAAAATCCACGCTTGCAGATAGATTTCTTGAGGTCACTAAATCGGTCAATAAAAGAGAGCTTAAGGCGCAATTACTGGATAGTATGGATCTAGAACGAGAACGCGGGATAACTATAAAAGCAAGTGCAGTAAAAATAATTTACCAAGCAAAAGATGGCGATAAATATCAGTTAAATCTTATTGACACACCAGGGCATGTTGATTTTTCATATGAGGTTTCAAAAGCTATAGCTGCATGTGAAGGTGCACTTTTACTTGTAGATGCAACTCAAGGAGTTGAGGCTCAAACTGTTGCAAATCTTTATCTTACATTTGATCACAACTTGAAGATAATTCCTGTTATTAACAAAATAGATTTACAAAATGCTGATATTGCCAGAGTAACCCATGAGATCACTGATATTTTGGGTCTTAGCCAAGAAAGGATCATGCCTGCTAGTGCAAAAGCCGGTATAGGTATTGAAGATATTTTAGAAGAGATCGTTAAAGTGATACCTCCTCCAAAGGGCGATCCACAGGCACCTTTACAAGCTCTTATATTTGATTCTAAATATGATGTGTATAAAGGGGTAATTGTTTATATTTGTATAAAAAATGGAGAGATAAAGCCCGGCTCAAAGGTTAGAATGATGCATACAGGAAATATATATGAAGTTAAAGAAGTTGGGGTTTTTAGTCCAAAACCACTCAAGGTAAGTTCTCTTAATTGCGGAGAAGTAGGCTATATTGTTTGTAATATAAAAAATGCAAAGGATGTGATCGTAGGAGACACAGTAACAGAAGAAAAACATCCTGCTACAAAAGCTTTGCCTGGATATAAAGTAGTTCATCCCATGGTGTTTTGCGGAATTTATCCGATCAATTCAGGCGATTATGTGGATCTGAAAAGTGCCATGGAGAAATTGCAACTTACTGACAGTGCTTTTATTTTTGAAGCAGAAACTTCAATTGCATTAGGGTTTGGTTTTAGATGCGGATTTCTTGGGCTACTGCATATGGAAATAATACAGGAAAGGATCACAAGAGAGTATGATCTTAATATTCTTTCAACAACACCTAGTGTCATTTTCAAGGTTCATGGAACTGATGGCATCTGTAGAGATGTAGATAATCCTACACGATTTCCTGAATCAACAGAAATAAAAAAGACAGAAGAACCATTTGTTAAAGTCAATATCATGTTCCCTAAAGAATACTTGGGAGAGATAATGGAGCTTGGTACAAATAAAAGAGGTGTGTTCGTCAGTACAGAATTCCTTGATGAATCAAAAGTACAAGTGCTTTTTGAAATGCCCTTGGCTGAGATAATTACAGACTTTTATGATAAAATAAAATCAATTACCCGTGGTTATGGTTCTATGGATTATGAGTTTTTTGATTACAGGGAAAGTAGTATTGTTAAAATGGATATACTCATTAACGGTGACAAATGTGATGCTTTAAGTATTTTAGTACATAAAGATAAAGCTCTGACAAAAGGGCGTGCACTTGTCGAAAAACTTCGAGAGGAAATACCTCGGCATTTGTTCAAGATAGCGTTGCAGGCAGTTGTAGGAGGAAAGGTCCTTGCAAGAGAAAATGTCGGTTCAATGGGAAAAGATGTTACAAGTAAATGTTATGGAGGGGATATTTCAAGAAAAAGAAAACTATTGGAAAAGCAAAAAGAGGGGAAGAAAAAAATGAAGCAGTTCGGAAAAGTTCAGATCCCTCAAAAAGCTTTTTGGGCAGCGCTTAAGATTTAGTTAACATAAACCTAAGATAAAAGACAAAAGATAAAAGAGTGGAAGATTTTGGATTGAGCAAGAGCTTCGAGCTACGCGCAGCGAGCTCCGAGATTAATGAAAATACTGAAATCAGTTTTAGTAAAACCATTTTTTTGACGTTCAACTACCTCGCAGCGCGTGGCGCGTGGCTAAAGATGGACATTTACTTTTGCCTTTTACTTGTCTAATGAAAGGAAATAATGAACAAGTTTAGAACATGGACATACTGGTGGAGAGAATGGCTTTATCCATTTATGATAGCGCTTATATTGGCGTTGATAATAAGGGCTTTTATAGTCCAGCCTTTTAAAATACCTTCAACTTCTATGTACCCAACTTTAAAGATAGGCGATAGGATTTTTGTTAATAAATTCTTATATGGAGCAAGCATTCCTTTTACTGATAAGATATTGCCGAAAGTAAGAGAACCTAAACGTGGAGATATTATTGTTTTTGTATCTCCTACAGATCCAAAAGTTCCAGATCCGGCAGATCAGTATAAGAGACTTGTGGGTCCAGTTTTCTGGGATAAAGGAAAAAACTTTTTTAAATGGTATGCTCCAAGATATCTTGTCAAAAGATTGATCGGTTTGCCTGGAGACCAAGTTGAGATCAAATCAGGAAATATATTCATTAATGATAAGAAACTTGAAAATAGCAGAATAGATGTTTTTACATATTATAACGGTGGAGAGTTTGCCCAGGAAAATAAAAAGATCATAGTCCCAGAAGAACATTTTTTTGTTCTTGGTGACAATAGTGGAAATTCTGTTGATTCAAGGTTTTGGGGATTTGTTCCTGAAAAAAATCTTAATGGAAAAGTATTTTTGATCTGGTGGCCAATACAAAGAGTTAGATTTATAGCTTAGAAATCATTGGTTAAAATTAAACTTAATGGACGAATATTAAAGTGAATTGATTTAGCAAATAGTCATTAGCACTTAGCTGTTAGCCATTAGTCCGTGAATGTTTCTAAAAGAGGTTTTAGGAAAAAGTTTAAAAGTTAACTGAATTTAGAACATTTATTTGCGAATTGTGCTATTAGGAGACTAAAGGCTAAATACGCTATGAAATGGAGTGATTTTATTGAAAAAAGGCAAAACTTTAGATAAAAATGGAATGAATGTTGCAAATATACTTACTTTTTCAAGAATATTTGTAATACCTTTATTGTTATGGTTAATTTTTAAAGGATACATTAAAATATTTTTATATCTATTTGTTATAGCAGCAGTTACAGATTTTTTAGATGGTTATTTTGCCAGGAAAACAGGATGTATTTCTGATTTCGGCCGTAAACTCGACCCTATTGCAGATAAAACACTTATTATAAGTATGTTATTTGGGCTATATTTTTTCTGCAAGACCGATAGTTTTAGTATTTTTCCAATTATTGTGCCTATCATTGTACTTATTAGAGATCTTTTTATTGTTATTGGCTTTATTTTTTTTATGAAAATTGAACCAAAACTACAGCTAAACCCAACTATTATAGGAAAAATAACCACTTTTTTCCAATTTTTGCTGATTTTATGTGTTTTTTATACAAAAGGGATAAATAAAAGTTTTTTAATTGCTTTAACTTTAATTTTTACTGTTGTTTCTGGCTTAGATTACTTTAGAATAGCATTAATGAAAAGAAAAAAAATGTTATATGATAAAACGATATAGTGCAAGTGTCATTTTATCAATAGTTTATAAAGATACAAGTATTATTTAAGTGTATTTTTTATTAAAAATTCCCTCATAGGGATAAATAGATGAAAGGGAGGATCTATGTTCAGCTTAGCAGTAGCTAGTATTTTTGGGTACTTTATCGGAGCGATTCCTACTGCGTACCTATTAGCAAGGATCGTAAAAGGAATTGATATACGAAAGGTAGGTAGTGGAAATGTTGGGGCAACAAATGTGTATCGAACACTTGGAAAAAAATTCGGATTTTTAGTTTTATTTATTGATGTACTTAAAGGTGCTTTTGCAGTTTATTTTTTACCACGAATTTTTGGTTTACAGATTGCTTACGGATCTATTGAAATAGCACAGATGTTTGTTGGTACTGCTGCTATTTGCGGACATATTTGGACTGTTTTTCTTGATTTTAAAGGCGGGAAAGGTGTTGCTGTAACGACTGGAGTGCTTATTGTTTTAGCCCCAAAAATAATACTTTGTGCTTTTTTAATTTGGGTATTGGTCTTTACTTTTTATAAATATGTTTCTCTGGCGTCAATTTTTGCAGCTGCCTCATTACCTGTTTTGGCTTTGATCTTCTTTAAACCTAAAAGCTTAGTACTCTATCTTCTTGTTATCGCCTTCATTGGTATATACAAACATAAAGATAATATTAAGCGAT
>JAQVOV010000187.1 GCA_028702395.1 Candidatus Omnitrophota bacterium | reverse complement strand
CTTGAATAAAACCGGAAAAATACTCACTTAAAGTATATATAATATATTGACTTTTTAATATGTTTGAGGTATAGTAGATTCAAAAGTAAGTTCTTAACGCTAACAATATTAAAACCTGTCTCAAAAGGGTTATAAATGCCATATTTTACTAAAAGACCTGGTAATGACAGAGAAATAAAAAACTTACAAATTTATTCTATTTTAAGGAATAAAAAGGAAGTTTCAAGAGCTGACCTGACAGCTATCACAGGAATTAACCCCGTATCTATTTCTAATTACACTAATATCTTCATTAAAAATGGACTGATAATTGAAAAAGAAATTGGCCTTTCAAGCGGAGGAAGACCACCTATAATGCTGCAATTAAACAATGCAGGAGCTTTTTCAATAGGAATTCATGTGAAATTCAACCAGACACAATGTGTTGTTATGTCCTCAAACATGTCTATCCAAAAAAAATTTTCAATAGAAGGAACAGACGATCAGATCTCAAAAAATATCAAGGCAATTGTTGATACTGTGCTGGAAAGTATTTCAAAAGATCAGATCAAGAACGTATTTGTTGTTATAGAAAACAGTGATAACGCACAAGAGAGCTTAGCTCAAATAGAAAAAGAAATAAGTTTTCCTGTTTATTTGTGTGATGCCTCGGCAGCAGGTGCTTACAATGAAAAGCTCAGAGAAAAGATCGTTGATGATAACGAGTCATTCATATTTTCTTATAACGATACAGGGATGTGTACTTTTGTAAAAGGAGAAAGATTTTTTTCTGAAGAAGATGCCAGTGATAATGAGGTTTACCGTTATTTATCCGCATGGAACAAAGACTTAAGTATTGTTTCCTGTGCAAATAGAGTTATACGTAATAATGTAGATTCAAAGCTAAGATCTTTAGAAAAACTTAATGAAATGTCGGTTTATGAGGCAGCAAAAGATGGAGATCCGTTAGCTGTTGAGATCTTGGAATTTGTAGGCCTTACGTTAAGCGTTAGATTATCCTATCTTATCAACATGTTAAAACCAAATAAGATCATAATAGACGGAGTACTTAGCAACGGACAAAATGTTTTTTTAGAAGGAATAAAAAAAGGAATAAAGACGCTTGCATGCAATAATAATATTGATATGGCAGATATAAACTATGGTGAAAACGATCCTTTTTCTATAGCAATAGGTACTGCAGGTTTAGGGATAAGGGAAACGTTTATAGGAGGGTAGTATGGCAGAAGAAAAAAAATGCGGTATATGCGGGAAAACTTTTGTTCCAAATAAATACAGGCCTAATCAGGATACTTGTTCTAGTATAGAATGTCAGTATCAAAGGCAATTAGATAACATGAAAAAATGGAGAGAGACCAATCCGAACTATTTTAAATATAAAGAAGCTCAGGATAAGTCATGGAAAGAAACATGCAGGGAAAGGTCTTTGGCTTGGAGAAATAAACATCAGGAATATTTAAAATTATATAGGGATGCACATAGACAAAGACATAGAGATTACATGAAAGAGTATATGCGTAAATACAGGCTGAAAAAGAAAAAAATGGAATATGGGGATGAGGTATATTAACAAATGCTTAAAAATTTTATTTTAAAAGTTTTCACACTTGTAGTTCTGCTGGTATTTTTTATGCAAAATATCGGTATTTATGCACAGGAGAATAATGATAAAGAAGTTTCTTCAGAAATGCTTATTAATAACGGTATCGAAGCATTGGAAGAAGGTGATCACATTAAAGCTGAAAAATTCTTTAATGAAGCATGGAATGTGTATAATGATAAGACGGCAAAGGTATATTTAGATAGGATAAAAAGCAAAAACTCCTCGCATTATGAAAAACTTAATACAACAACTATCTATGATGACAAAACTCAAGAGGCTATAGATGCCTATAATAACGGGAATTATGAACTTGCCAGATCCCTTTTTGAAAAGATCTTACTGAATGATAGACAAAATAATGATGCGATAGAATATCTTGTGAAAATAAGCAGGCAAAACAAAGAAAAACAAGCAGCAGAAAATGAAAAAAGGAAAAAAGCCGAAGAGCAGTTCTATAAAGGTGTTATAGCTTTTAATGATGGAGAATATGATACTGCAAAAGAGCTGTTCCAAAAAGCTCTATCTGTTTATCCGGAGGATACACAGTTTAAGAAGTATTTAACGAAAACAGAAGAAAAGATACTCGAAAAACAAATTCAGGAAAAAAACAGGGCTCTTTCAGGAGCTATTACAGATGAAGCAGAGTGTTTTTTTGCAATAGAAGATTATAAATATGCCAGAGAGAAAGTTGATGATGCACTGCAATTGTATCCTGATAACACTAGAGCACAAGACCTTCTTTCAAAGATCCTTGAAAAAGAAGCGCAAATAAAAAAGGAAAAAGAGAAAAAAGAAAAAGCAAACGAGATCCTTGAGGAAGTTAAGAAATTGTTCAACCAAGGGGATTTTCAGGGATCCTTAGAAAAAACTGATCAGATCCTTTTGTTCTACCCGGATAACGAAAGAGCATTATATTGGAAAGAAACCAATAGCCAAAAGATCCAGCATCAAAAAGAACAGCTTCAGAAAAAAACTCAATCAGATATTTTTTTAATGCAAGGTGTGGATTTTTATGACATAGGAGATTTCCAGCAAGCTAAAAAACTTTTTGAAAAAGCATTGGATATATATCCTAAGAACAAAGAAGCTGCAGGCTTTATAGTAAAAGCTGATGAAGCGATCTTTGCACAGGAAAAAATAAAAGCGACTCGTCTTGTTGCAAAAGACATGTATTCTGAAGCTAAAACATTTTATGAGAAAGGTGACCTTCCTCAGGCAAAAGAAAAACTTCAAGCGGCAATGGAGCTTTTACCGGGGGATGAACTTGTGCAAGGTCTTTTTTCAAAAGTTGAGACCCTTATAAATGAGAAAGTCCAAATAAC
>JAQVOV010000186.1 GCA_028702395.1 Candidatus Omnitrophota bacterium | reverse complement strand
AGATCGAACAAAAAAAAGGTGATGCAGTATTTATAACTTCAGTAGATACTAATACTGCGATCAAGCTTTTTGATGCAGAAAAATTACCTCAAACTAAAACAGGACATATTTCAAAAACCTCCTTAGTTAAAAGAACAAAACAAGGTAAGATCGCTGTAACAAAAGGGCAGGCAAAAAAAGATGAAACAGGTGCTAATATAGTTGAGCCTATAACAGTTAAGCATGAATATCTTTGGGAAGCTATACAAGGGAGATTCCATGAAATAGATTCTTATCTAACACGGATAAAACAAGGTAAAGTTCAACGTGATATTTCGTTACTAAAGATTGAGAGTATAAAACGCGGTAGACTGCAGAAACTTTATGATATGGTGTTTTCCAGAAATCAAAGAATTGTAGAGATGTCAAACAATCTATTAGCTGCATTAGATGGACAAGTAAAATATGATAAGCTTCTTGCTAATTTAAGAGGTCTTTCAAATTTTAAATGGCTCGATGAACCTGAATATGCCGGGATAAAGGGAAGTCTAAAACAATGTGTAAATGCAGTAAAATCAGGTAATATAAACGAAACTCTCATCCGTCAAACAATGGGTATTGTACAAAACAGAGCTGAAACTTCAGATACTATCTATCTGTTTTTACAGGATTACAGGGAATTGTATGAAAAATGGATGTTAGGTGAAATGCAAGAGCTAGGGAGCGCATTGGATGTATTTGCTTTTGTTTTTATGGAATATCTTGAAATGTCAGATAGGATACGCGGTAGACCAGCAAGAGCAATTGCTTCTAAAAGGGTCCAATACTCACCACGCAGGTTTTGGACTTGTTTTTATCAGGCAGTATTCATTAAATTTCGAATTGATGAGCCTACAGGTAAAAGAGAAAAGAACAAACCTGTACGCATTTTTAACCCGGTTTTTCAAGCTATACAAGATATGATATTGATACAACGTGTAACAGATCTAAACAAAATATTGACTACCCTTAAAAGAAAAGAACAACGGAAAAAAGTCCCTCGCAAAAATACTGCTGAAATGATAAAAAGTCTTGTCACCCCTGAAAAAAATAATTTCGGGCAATTCTCTTTACAGGAAAGACGGCTTGTTGAAAAAACATTGGCACAAGAATATGGGTTAGATGGTACTGAACTTGGTGCGTTCTACTGTTCAATTTTCGAAAGATATTCGTTTAACAGTACTTTGGAAAATATCACTGAAATGGTAAGAAAATATGAAAGACAAACGGCAATACAGCTTAGTATGGCTCAAGATGAATACATAAGTTTTCAAGGAGTTTTAAACCAATTAAAAACAGCTTTTTCTATTTACAATGACCCTGATAAAAAAGAGCATTTTCAAAATGCTACTTATGTCATTAATGAAATAAAAAGGGCATATGAACTGTTCTTTGCATTATATACTTATCCTGAATCTGAATTTAATACTGAAGATTTTCCGTTATTTGCTACGCCGACTGCTATGGAGGTTTTTGAACATGTGGTAAAAGAGTTCCTTGACCATTTTGGAGAACTTAGTTTTACTCATCCTTTGGACGAAAAGAGTGTTCCTGCTCAAAAAGAAGAAGTACATGACATAAGAAAATGGACATCAAAGATAGTTACCGAAGGTATTGATGTTGAAAAGGTAAAAGATGCATTGTATCAAATAAAAAGAGTATATCATGATATCAATCATGAACTTGATGAAGAACAGATCTTTACTGAAGAAGATTTTTCTGATCAGTTAATTGAACAATATGGCCATGCATGTGAAAGATTCAATAAAATAATATTGAATGGGCCTATGACAGCTGAAAGCTTGGAAAAAGAATATTTGGATTTTCATAAAAAACTTGGGAAAAAAGGTATGGTCGCTAAACCAGGCATGTATTATCCTGAGTATCAAGGTATTGATAAAGATGTGAAAAAAATATTTAAAGAGCTTTTCTCAGAAGAAACTGAAAAGAAGATAGCAGAAGATCCTATAAAAGAAGCAGCTTATGTATTTGCACGTCTTGTTAGATTACAACCATTCAGTGACGGTAATAAACGAGCTGCAAGTTTTATCATGAATTATGTTTTAATGAAATCAGGATATGATCCTTTTATGCTTACAGAAGATAATATTGCAGCCTATAGACAATGTACAGAACCTACTGGACCAAATAATGCAATAAGCAAAAAAAGTTTTAGCAAGTTTTTAGATGATCATGTCACGAACAATAAGTATAGCCTTCCATTTGAAGGTTTTGATGTTGCAGACAATATAACAGAAAAAGTAACAACTGATAAAGTTGAAATAGAAGAAGAACTACAAATTGAAATTGTAAACAAAGAAAGTGTATCTTTGAGAGATATTAGTAATGAAGATTCTCTTGTCAAAAATATGATCGAAAGTGTATTGTCTATTTTGCTTTCTAACAATAAAACAGAACCGAAACTGGTTTTGGCTTTCCACAAAAAAATATTCGGGTTTGATAAAAATCAGAAGATAACCAGGCTTATAGAAGAACTCGAACAACTAAAGATCAAGCCAGGGTTTGATAGACTTTTAAAGAATTTGACTTTAATAAAAGATGTTCAGGATGAAGAGGATATTTCAACAGAAACACTGCAAAATAAGGGGATAGATATCAGTCAAAAGGATACACATGTTTTCATGTTCACACCTGAATCTGTTAAAGATGAGTTTGCTGATCTGCCTGATGTGATCAACTCTGTTTTTATTAATGAAGGTAATGATTTTAATGCATATACAAACTATTATCCAATAGCTGAAATAGTTACGATGACTTTAGTGAAATATCATAAAGGGTACACTGCTGAACAGATCTTGCAAGAGTTAAAAGGGTTAGGGATAGAGCTTAAAGAGTTATCTATTGAAACAATAACTGATACTGATAAAAAAGCTTTTGTTGTATTTAAACTT
>JAQVOV010000185.1 GCA_028702395.1 Candidatus Omnitrophota bacterium | reverse complement strand
AACGCTTTCCACTCCTTGGCATACAACTCACCTGCAGTGATAAAGATATCTTTATCACCTCTACCTGACATCGTAATAACAACAATATCTTCTTTTGACATTTTAGGAACATGCTTTAAAGCATAAACTCCTGCATGAGCACTTTCCATAGCAAATAAAAGTCCTTCTTTTCTGGCAAAATATTGATAAGCATCCATTACTTCCGTATCATATGCTTTATCGAACTCAACTCTACCTTTATCTCTAAGCTCCACTAATTGAGGCCCTATCCCGGCATAATCAAGGCCTGCTGAAATAGAATGTGTATTTAATACCTGTCCATCATCCGTTTGTAAAAAGAAAGATTTATATCCTTCTATTATTCCTAATCTTCCTGCACCTGACATACGAACAGCATTTTCACCTGGTCTATCGCTTGTCCCGCCTGCTTCAACTGCAACAAGCCTTACACTCTTGTCATCAATAAATTCCGAAAAAGTCCCAATGGCATTGGACCCGCCTCCGCAACAGGCTATCAACATAGTCGGCAGTTTACCTTCTCTTTCTAATATATCATTTTTTATCTCTTTACCTATTACCGATTGAAATGTCCTGACCATATCAGGGAAAGGATATGGTCCTAAAGCAGAACCTAGTAAGTAGTGCGTATCAAGTGAACATGATGCCCACATCTTTAAAGTTGCATTAACAGCATCTTTAAGTGTTTTTGTTCCATCTTTAACAACATTGACTTTTGCACCATACTGTTTCATTAAAAACACATTTGGCTGTTGCCTATAAACATCAACTTCACCCATAAACACTTCGCACTCTAATCCTAATTTCGCACAACTTGCAGCTGTTGCAACACCATGTTGTCCTGCTCCTGTTTCAGCAATGATACGTTTCTTACCCATATACTTTGCAAGTAAAGCTTGGCCTAATGCATTATTGATTTTATGCGCCCCTGTATTTGCTAATCCTTCCAGTTTAATATAAACTTTCGCTCCTTTGAGATCTTTTGTGGTATTTTCAGCAAAGTATAAAGGAGTTGGTCTTCCTGCATAATCCCGTAAAAGAATTGCAAGCTCATCTTGAAATTTTTTTGTAGGAACAATATTCTTATATGCATCTTCAAGTTCTATCAATGCACCTTTTAAAACCTCGCCGACATATTGTCCTCCATATTGCCCGAAAAATTTACCCATTTTGACTCCTTGATAGCATTTAGAAACCAGAGACCAGTGACCAGAGACCAGAACAGTTTGTTTCCGGTCATCTTAAAAACATGTTTCTAGTCTCTAATCATGAACTCTTTGCTCTGCTTTATAGCGTTTAGAGACCAAATACCAGTGACCAGAAACCAAGACGGTTTGTAGCTTGTATCTTTAAAACATTTATCCTAGGCTCTAATCATCCGCCAAAATTTTAATAAATTTTGGCGAGATCTCGCCATCTTCGATGGCGGACGAACTCCTATTAAATCTTTTTACCGTTGAAAAACTTTATATCTTTTTATCTTTAAATCAATTATCTCTGGTCTCTGGTTTCTGGTTTCTGGTCACTAACCATTTTTATAACCTGCTCCATTAGCTTATGATCCTTCTTACCAGGAACAGACTCAATTCCTGAACATATATCAACAAACTCTGGATTTACTCTTTTTATTATACCTTTAATATTATTTTTATCAATACCTCCTGCTATCCATACACCTTTTAGCTCCTTAAAAAGATCAGAACTTATTTTAGAGCCTTTTTTTGCGTTGAGATCTTTAGGGGTATCAAATAAAACTACAGGCATATATTCTTTTGCCTCTTTAAAGGGCCATTGAGGGCAATGGCCCCTACATTGAGGGCCTATTGTTATTACTTTGTAAGCATTACCTTTAAAATCCTCTACTACTTTTACAGATTCATTTCCATGGAACTGTACAGCATCAATATAACCTTTACTGATATAACTCTTGAGTTTTGCAACTTGTCTTTTTGGGGGATCCACAACAACAGCGATTTTTAGAACTTTAAGACTTTTATATTTCTCGATATCCTGCATCTGTGTTTGTCTTTTCGACGGTGCAACAATAAAACCCAAACAATCCGCGCCTAACCTTACAGCTCGGGTAGCATCTTTTCTACTGGTCATTCCACAGATCTTTATATATCTTGTTTTCTTTTTACCAAAAAGCTTTGTGAAAAAATTGTCAGGTTCTTTTTGACCTTTTTTAAGCTCTGTTAAAATATCTTTTATAAGTTGCTTTCTTTTTTTGTTCTCAATTAACCCCTGTCCTATTAGAAGAGCATCAAACCCTGCATTGCCTGCTAAATGCGCGATAAAAGGATTTTTGATACCTGACTCAAAAACAGTTTTTATCCCTTTAGGGATATAAGGTTTTAGTTTTAAAGGAACTGATATGTCTATTTTAAAAGTTTTAAGGTCCCTACAATTTATACCTATTGCACAAGGCGTTATCCCACAGGAAAGCAGTTTATCAAGTTCTTCTTTATCATGTACTTCACATAGAGTTTGTAATCTATATTTTCTGGCCTCTTTTATCAACGTTCTTAATTGTTTTTTCGAAAGAATACTTACAATTAAAAGTATTGCATCTGCACCTGCTCTATAGGATATTTCAATATCATGTTTACAAAAAAGAAAATCTTTTCTTAAGAATGCACATGTAGGATATTTTTTCTTGAATTCATAAAGATCCTTTATACTTCCTTTAAAATAATTCTCTTCAGTTAACACTGAAAAGTTTCTTATTCCCGCATCGTAATATTGTTTTACAATATCTTTATGCTTTGAGACTTTAAAGACCCCTTGTGAAGGAGAAGCTTTTTTATGCTCCCCTATTATAAAAGGTTCTTTTTTGGCAAAAAAAGAGATCAAAGGCACTTCTCTTTTTATAGGAAGAAAAGAATCTTCTTTTTTGTAAAGTTTCTTTAATAGTTTTTTTCTTTTATTAACAATTGT
>JAQVOV010000040.1:5301-11977 GCA_028702395.1 Candidatus Omnitrophota bacterium | reverse complement strand
AATTTACTGACAGAATAAGGGCCGAATTTAATGTTAAGAGGGATTTAATTCTTGCTCATGGGGTCAGGTCTTGAATTTAACACTTTTCTAATACCCCTTTGGATTTTTTTATTCAAACGTTTTTAGACTTTTGTGTCAGGGCGCTTCACGATGCGCTCCTACAACACATCAACATTTCCGCAAACCTTATACCGAACAGAAAAAATTAGTTTTTCAGATATACCGTTGTTTACAGTACGGCTCTTATGTGCACAACGTACTTATTCATTTAATTAGCTATTGCAAGCCATTCTGACTCTTGTTCATTTCGGTTGCTAACAGGAAACACGAATGCCTATCACACCGATTTCCTATTAGATCTCCTTATTCTATTAATTTGTGGGTGTCTTTAGACACCCCAAATTAATAGAATAGTTCTTCTTCTCTCTGGTTCTTT
The DNA here is from genome assembly GCA_028702395.1 of Candidatus Omnitrophota bacterium. Lineage (GTDB taxonomy): Bacteria > Omnitrophota > Gorgyraeia > JABMRN01 > JABMRN01 > JAQVOV01. Next base: position 11,541 of record JAQVOV010000040.1, on the reverse strand, counting down.
GTACCGTAGAGCCTATATCTTTTCTTTGGAGCAGTTTGCTTACTGAGCAAAAATTGACTCGGTCGTCTTTGATTTTTTAATAGGGAAAATGTTTCCTATTAAAAAATCAAGATGACGGAAAATTTTTATTGTTCGAAGACAAAAAAATAATTTTATAGGATTATTTTTTTGTCTAGTTTAAAATTTTAGAGGCAATTTTTGCGTTCCCAAAGGGACAGTAAGCACTACTGCGACAAAGAAAAGATATAGGCTATTATATGACTCTAGATCCCGGTATTTGTCGACAGAAAAGTCGACAAAACCGGGATGACAGGTTAGTTTAAAATTTTAGAGGCAATTTTTGCGGCCCCGAAGGGGCAGTAAGCACTACTGCGACAAAGAAAAGATATAGGCTAATATATGACCCTAGATCCCGGTATTTGCCAGCTTGATAGCTGGCAAAACCGGGATGACAGGGAAAAGGAGTTGTTAAGAAACTTGAACAACAAGTATAACTTGTTAAACCAATCAGGAACTATTCACTATTTACAACCCAATGATACCATGTTATAATCATTTTATCATGAAAACAATAACCGTTAATTTAAAAGAACATAGCTACAACATATTTGTCGGACATGGCTTATTGCAGAATATTTCTAACCTCATACCGGCAAAATATGATAAGAACCCAATACTTATTGTCACTAATCCAACAGTTGCAAAACTTCATGGTGAAGATCTAGTTAAATCATTAAAACGGCCTAAAGACGAGATACACATTATACAGATCAGAGATTCAGAACGATCAAAATCTTTCGAGACTTATAAAAGGATCATTGATGACCTTCAAAAAATAGGTCAAAAAACAAAACCTCTTCTTTTGGCATTTGGAGGAGGTGTAGTAGGGGATGTTTCAGGTTTTGCTGCAGCAACTTATAGACGAGGTATCCCTTATGTTCAGATACCTACGACATTATTGGCACAAGTTGACTCTTCGATCGGAGGAAAAGTTGCAATTGACCTTCCTGAAGCAAAAAACCTTGTAGGCGCCTTTTATCAGCCAAAAGCTGTTATATGCGATCTTGATGTTCTCAAAACCCTTCCGCTTGCAGAAATCAAAAATGGAATGGGCGAGATAATCAAGTATGCTTTGCTTTATAAAAATGTCAAAGACATAAATGTCGGCAATTTATTTGCGGATATCAGTGACAATTTAACAAATATGTTTGAACTTAAAAAGGAATGTATTGAGACTATTGTAGCTAAATGTGCTCAAATAAAAGCTAAAGTTGTTGAACTTGATGAGTTTGATGAAAAAGATAAACGTATAATACTTAATTTAGGGCATACTTTTGCGCATGCTGTGGAAAGTTATTTCCAGTATTCAAAGAAATATACTCATGGTGAATGTGTTGCTCTTGGGATGATCCTTGCTTCTAGAGTATCTTTGAAAATGGGAAAAATATCCAATATAAAAGTAGTGCAGATTGTTGAAGCAATAAAAAGATCAGGACTTCTTAGTGTTATGCCAAAAGGGATATCATCTGAGATCATTAAGATTATGGATTATGATAAAAAATTCATTGATGGGAAAACAAGGTTTGTTCTGCCGAATGATATAGGGAAAGTCTATGTTGATGAAACTGTTCCTATAGACGTTATTAAACAAGTTATCATTGAGTCTGAAAAATAATACGCGCCCCGAGCTACGAGCCACGAGCTGCGAGCATTAATGGAACTAAAGAGTTTAGTTTAATGCTCGCGGCGCGCAGCTCGCTGCTCGCTGCACAAATAAGGGGGTAATATGGTAAGGGAATTTGAAAATAGCGATTCTGTAGCTGTAAAAGAGCTTATTCTTTCAATACTTGAAGATGAATATCCGTTTGACAGAACGGCATATTCTGATAGTGATATCAATGATATTTCAGGCACGTATAAAGGTGCAAGGAACGATTTCTTTGTATGTGAACTGGACAATAAAATAGTAGGAACAGCAGGGATCAAAGAAGATACTTCTAAAACAGCACTTTTAAGAAGAATATTTGTCAATAAAAAGCAAAGAGGTAAAGGTATTGGAAAAGAACTATTGAATAAATGCGTTTGGTTCTGTAAAGACCATGGTTATAAAGAAATAGTTTTTCGAGCTACTGACAGGATGAAAAGTGCTATGGCTTTAATGGAAAAGAACGGATTCAAGAAAGTTGAATCATTAGAGCTTGGCGGGTTTCATATACATATGTTTAAGTTGGAGTTATAAAAAAAACAAGTAAAAAGTAAAAAGGTAAAAGTGAAAAGGGTGGAACGTCCTGAACGAGGTTTTCGTAGGGGCGTATTGCAATACGCCCCTACAAAAAAACAAAAAAAGATTCCACAATGATAACCAGATTTTTTACTTTTTACTTTTACCTTTTTCCTTTAAGATGCTACAGAGGCGCTGATGATAGATCAAACCACAATAACAGTCAGATATGCTGAAACAGACAGGATGGGCGTAGTTTATTATGCTAATTATCTTGTCTGGTTTGAAGTTGGAAGAACAAGTTTACTCAAAAAAATAGGATTGCCTTATAGACAGATAGAAGAAGATCATGGTTATCAAACTATGGTAAGAGAAGTAAAATGTACTTATAGTGCTCCTGCTACTTATGATGATGATGTTATCATAGAATCAAGTATTTCCTCTGTGAAGAATTCGAGTTTGGTTTTTGATCAAAAAGCATTGTTGAACGGTAAACTTCTTGCTGAAGCTAAAATTGTCCTTGTTTTTGTCAGAGACGGGAAAGCAACTCGTATACCTGATGATATTAAAGGAAAATTGATCGCAAATGCTGAGAGATAATATGGACCGTATTTTTATTGTTTATATTACAGCTGCACATCTTACGGATGCCACGACAATATCTGATCATATTGTTGCTGAAAAGTTAGTCGCATGTACAAATATCATAGATAATATGAAGTCATGTTATTTTTGGGAAGGGAAAAAAGAAGGATCATCAGAGGTTGTGCTTATCTGTAAAACTGTTGAAAATAAACTTCCTGAGCTTGAAAAGTGTATTAAAAGGCTGCATGCTTATGACTGTCCATGTTTTGTTGCTTGGCCTGTTGAATATGTAAGCGAAGACTATGCTCAATGGGTTAGGGAAAGTGTGTCGTAAAAAAAAACAGGCCTTTAAAAAGCTTGTTTTTTTTATATTGAATTGCTGATAGCTGATGGCTAAAAGCTGATAGCTGGAATTACACGGCTTGTCTGCTGGCGAAATCTTTCATAAGGTTAGAACAATTTTCAGAAGAAAAGATATCATGAGAACCTATATCCATTTTTAAAAGTATTTTGGATAAAGAATGGTTGTAATTATCAATAAGAGCAGTCTCTTCCTGATAAATTCCCATAAGCTTTATTAATTCTTCTTCAACAAGAGCTTTTAGAATGGTCATTTCTTTTTCATTAAACATTTTTACCTCCCTTATTAATTCAAATCTTTTACAGAATTACGTTCTAATATCTTTGTGGGGAAAACTATCGTTCCAATACTTTTTTTTGTTCCTTTTATCAGTTCAATGATCTGAGTTATACCATCATGTGCCATTTCATAGGCTGGCTGTAATACGCTTGTAAGCGGAGGATCACAATATCGTCCAAGATTTAAACCATCAAACCCCATTATTGAAACATCATTAGGGCATGTCAATCCAATTTTCTTAAGCTGTAATATTGCATTTAAGGCCATGGAATCATTTGCAAAAAAAACTGCAGTTGGTCTTTCTTTTTTGTTTTTTGAAAAGAAATAATTTATAGCCTTAGCACCATCTTCATCTAAAAAATCACTGTTAAAACAAAATTTTGGATTTGGCTCTAATTTGTTATCTAATAGAGCACTGACATATCCGTTGAATCGGGCTTCAGTGCAGTCAATACCTTCTTTGCCTTTTACAATAGCTATCTTTTTGTGACCTTTTTTTATAAGGTATTCAGTTGCATCATAGGCACTTTTATAATTGTCAATATGAAAACAATTCTCTATTGTTCTAGAAATATTCATGTTAAGTACTAGCAGGGGACATTTAAGATCAGAAAAATCCTGCTCAGCAATTTTCAGGAACCCTCCCATACTGCAGAATATTGCACCAGCAATATCATCTGTTTTTTCAATAGCTTCTCTAAGATCAAAATTGCTGGCATCATCTTTAATAAGAGAAATAGTTATATTAAAACTTGTTGGGGAAATTGCATTGATCAATCCTGCGATGAATTTACTGTAATAATCATCAAAGAAAGCAGAATAGGGTTGAGGTTTAAAAAAAGCAACAATATTATTACTTTTTCCAGTAACAAGCTTCCTGGCGGCTTGATTTGGTGTATAGTTATAAAGTTCTGTAAAATTAAGTATTTTCTGTAAAGTTTTTGGATTTACCAATTTTTGTGTTTCTGGAGTTAAGGCACGCGACACAGTCGCAGTAGAAACCTTAAGTTTTTTAGCGATTTGCTTTATGTTCATTTTGGCCATACTTATCCTTTTGCAAAAAGGCTGAAAGCATAATGATGAGGTCTTATAGCAGCATATATCTTTTTCAGCAGGTCATTAGTGACATCACATCTTAATTGTGTGTCCATTGCACTTAGAACAGTTGCTCTGGAAACCCCAAGGTCTCGAGCTATCCTTTTTATAATTGAAGAACGCACTTTTAACCTCCATTTAAATGTTTTAAAATGTAAACGTTTACATTTTACAGGGTCGACCCTTTTATGTCAACATTTTTTTTAAATAATTATTTTTCTAGCTGAAGGGTTTCTGTGTATCCGTTATAGTCTATTTTTACGTTTTCCGAGGATATTTCTAATATCTTAGCATCATCTATACTGTCGCCAACCCTGACAACGCGTTCATTGATAACAGCAACAGGGGCATCGCCTGAAGACATTATTCCGCGCAGGGAAAGATTGTGTTTTTTCCTGAATATAGATCGAATACCTTGATCAATATTATTGTTTTTGTAGGCAATTGAGCTCTTAGGCTTTATGCCAGTTATTTGTCCGGAATTTGGGGTGTCAATAATAACAGGTGTATTTGCATTTGAATTCTTTATAGTAACATTTGTTTGTGGTAGGAGATCGGCTTTTGGGTTTATAACAATATCCGGAGCTTTCTGTAAAGATATATTTGTCAAATTTGGGACATAATAGTTTATAGAAAGAGTTGCACATACCGTTAGAAATACAAAAAAAATAAAGAACACTAAATATTTTAAAAAGCCTAAATAGTTTGTTTTTTTTAAGTTCTTTGAGTAGTCTTTAGGTGCAAAATGTTCGAACGAAATATCTGTTGAAGATCTTTCTTTTGAATGCTGGGCTTTTTTTAATGCTTCAGTAATTATGCTCATATTACATCATTATTTTCTCAAGGAGCTTTCCTTCGATCTCCTCAATGCTTTTTTGGACCATTTCAATATCAATTGTCCATGTGTTTAAAACAAATCCATGTAGTAAAATTCTATCGCAGAGAAGATTGATAGTTCTGGGAACACCCTTAGTGTATTTATATATTAAATCTAAACAACTATTTGTAAATATAATATCTTTTTTTGATCCAGCAACAGTCAGTCTATGTGCAATATATTTTGGAAGCTCATTTTGAGTGAGCGGTGTTAAGTGAAAAGATACAGAGATCCTTTGTTTAAGTTGTAAAAGATCAGGATTTGTGAGTTTTTCACGTAATTGCGGCTGACCAACAAGTATTATCTGGAATAATTTTTCTTTTTCTGTTTCAAGGTTTGAAAGCATTCTTATTTCTTCAAGCAAAGGTTTTTTCATATTCTGTGCTTCATCAATAATTAGGAGCACGTTGTGATTTAGTTTTAATTCATTAAGAAGGAAGTTATTAAGTTGTCTGAACAACACAATTTTGTTTCCTTTTTCAGGGGTAATTCCAAAATCTTCAAGTATAGCTTCTAAAAGCTGTTTTCCTGAAAGGCTAGGGTTGAAAATATAAGCTGTTTTAACCTCATTTTTGTTTAATTTATTCAGCAAAGCCTTGCATAGGGTTGTTTTTCCTGCGCCAACTTCACCTGTGATAGTTATAAAACCTTTTTTGTTGTTTATCCCGTAAAGTAAATGGGAAAGCGCTTCTTTGTGAACATCTGATAAAAACAGGAAAGATGGATCACTTGTTACATTAAAGGGGTATTCGGATAGTTCATAAAAATCTTTATACATGATAGGGCTATTTTACAACCTAATGAATATATAGTCAAGCGTTA
>JAQVOV010000040.1:0-5201 GCA_028702395.1 Candidatus Omnitrophota bacterium | reverse complement strand
AAAGGTTGTTTTTACAACACCCTTTTGGTATAATATAAAAAAAGAAAGGAATTTATGTGGCAAGGAGTTGATAAAAGAAGATTTCCAAGGATAAAAGTAAAATGCCAGATCTGTATTCAAAAACACGATCTATTGATCAATGCTTTTACAGAGAATATAGGTATAGGTGGGGTTTGTTTATATACGGATATAAAAGTCCCGCTTTTCGAAGATCTAGATGTAAAGTTATTCTTTGAAAAAAAACAATTGGATTTTAAGGGAACAGTTGTTTGGGTCATTGAAAACAAAAAAATATGTGGGGCAGAAAAAAATGAGCTAGGGATAGAATTCTCAAATATTGATCAGCAGCTATTGATCTCTTTTTCTCAAGAGATAGAAAAATTGACAAAAAGCATGACGATTTCTTGACAAACAAAATAACCTGTGTTATACTTAAACAAATATTTTATAAATAAAAGGGGGTGACAAAATGAAAAAAGGAATTATTGTAATTGTAGCTTTGATGGTGGTTTTTTGTTTAGCTTCTACATGTTACGCACAAGATCCAGGAAAAAAGCTTCTTAGAGGTCTTGCAAACGTTGTAACAGGATGGGTAGAGCTTCCAAAGAACATTTATGATCAAAGTGTAGAGGAAAACGTATTGTCAGGATTGACAGTTGGCCTTGCAAAAGGAGTTGGGATGACAATTGTCAGAACAGGTGCGGGAGTATATGAAACAGTGACTTTTCCTTTTCCAATACCAGAGGATTATGCGCCAGTATTAGAACCAGAATATGTATTTAGCGGAAATGAAAGCACAACATAATTAGATCTTTGATAACGCGTGGCAGGATATTAAAGTTCTGCCACGCTTTTTTTTTGGTCGAAAAATTCAAATCCTCATAAAAAACATTGATATTTCAAAAAATTATGTTATAATATTTTTAAAATATATGAAAGGCATATAAATGACTGAAAGACGAAAGTTTTTAAGATTTAATTCGTTTGTTGATGGTCTTGTGAGGATCATTGATAAAAGTAGTGAGAACGTTAAGTCCTCATTAATTGATCTAAGCAGGGAAGGGTTGCGAATTAATGGTAAAAAAGCATTAGAAAAGGGGGAAAACATTGAAATAGAATTAATGATCCCCGGTGATAATATCCCTGTTTTTGCTGCAGGCCAGGTGGCGTGGAGTAAACGTACAGAAAACAAATATACATCCGGTATTCTATTTACTAAGCTTGATACAATGGATAGGACGCGATTGTTGGGCCATGTTTATAATGAATGGATGAATAAAAGATCATAGAAAATAATTAGGAAGGAGCATATTAGATCATGTCAGAAGTTGAAAAAAAAGAACAACCAGAGGAAAAACAGATAGTTTCTGAAACTCCAGCAATAGAAGAAACTGTAGTAACAGAAAAAACTCCGTCAGAACAACCAAAAGCAGCTTCACCTGTAGAGGAGCCGCCTCTAAAAGAGAAACCAAAAAAAGTGGAGATCGTTAAACCTCAAAAAGAGGCAAACTGCCCTGTTTGTAAAAAACCAATGAAAAGCAAATGGTATTACAGGAATTTAAAATATTATTGTTGTAAAGGATGTTTTAAACAAGATACCCAAAAAAAAGAAACTTCCGCAACAGAAGTTTCTTAAACAGGGAACATTTGGTTGTTTCTTGGAAATTTTCTAAAGGGTACAAGCATATTTCTTGTACCCTTTTTTAAAAAAGAGTTTAGGTTTAATAGTTAAACAGATGTGGTGCGAAATACAAGGCTAAAAGACTACTGATAGGGAATATATGGAATGTATTTTTTGCAAAATTGCTACTAAAAAGATCGCTTCAAAAATAGTTTTTGAAGATGATGAATATATTGCTTTTAACGATATTAAGCCTCAAGCGCCTGTACATGTTATTATTATCCCTAAGAAGCACATTGATTCTTTGAATTATATTGAAAAAGAGGACAATGCATTGATTGGAGGGCTTTTAAATATTGCTAAAAAGATAGCATATGATCAAGGGGTTTCAGAGACAGGTTATAGGACTGTAATAAATTGTAACAAAGATGCCGGACAGGAAGTCTTTCACATACATTTGCATCTTATTGGTGGCCGTAAAATGTCATGGCCTCCGGGATAGTAGGAGTTAATAGGATGCAGTGACTAGAAACTAGTAACTAGTGACTAGAATAAATTGATTTAAAGATACAATGTCCTACAAACAGATCTAGTTACTAGTCACTAATCACTAGTCACTAAAATGCTATAAAGGAGATTATATGAGTGTTGATGATGAAAGAAGACAATATCCAAGGGTAAAGGGAAAAAATGTTTCTCTTAAGGTTAAGGCCGGTGATTTTGATACTACTATAAGTCATGGACTTAATATTTCAGCATCAGGGTTATATTGTAAGCTGGAAAAAGAGATACCTTTGTTGTCACGGGTTAATATTACTTTAATGTTACCATATGAAAAATCTATGTATAAAATAGTAACAGAAGGTGTTGTTGTAAGAGAACATCCTGTAATTGAAGATGGGAAGATAGTTAATTATGATGCCGCTATTTTTTTTGATAATATTTCCTCTAAGGAGAGAGAGATAATTAAGCAATATATAGAAGAAGGGAATCAAAAATGTTGATGTTAATACAAGGTTTGATAATTGCTATTCTTGTTTTAATTGCATTAACTCTTATTGTTGATGAGAAAAGGGAAAAAACCCGTAAAAAACATCTACTTAGGCTGAAAAGTTTTTGGGATGGAAAGAATAGAAGAGAGGTCATTAGACATGCAACAAGCTTAGAAGTAGATTATGTTGTTAAGAATAATGTTGTTTTAGGCAGAAGTTGTGATCTTTCCACACATGGGATAGGACTTGTTTTAGATGAAAAACTTAAAAGAGGGACTATTCTCGATGTCAACATTAAAATCGATGAAGATACACACGAATTTATTCGGGCAAAAGCAAGAGTGATGTGGGCTAAAGAATCTATTGAAGATGAAAAAGGAACAGAAAAAAGACTTTTTTATACAGGGATAAAGTTTATACGTTTTGATTCTAAAAAGCATGAAGATAACCTTTTTACTTATATAGGGGGTCTTTCCGGAAATGATCCATCAGCAAAATATGTCGGTATTTAAGCGAAATTTCAAAACAATCAATAATCAAATTATATCAAAACCTATCATAGGCTTTATTTCAGGCAATGAAAAACTAATTGATATTGTAGTGGGTAAAATGGAAAAAAAATTTGGCAAGACCGATTGTTCTACAGGATTTATGCCATTTTTGTATACTGATTACTATAAAGAAGAGTTTGGAGATGATCTTAAGAAGAAAATATTTTCGTTTGAAAAGTTGATCACACTTGAAAATTCTCATAAAATAAAACATTTTACCTGTTCTATTGAAAAAAAATATTCTGATCACGGTAAGCGTACGATAAACATAGATCCTGGCTACATTAATTATGCAAAACTTGTTCTTTTTACTACAAAGGATTATAATCATAGAATATATCTAGGGCAGGGTATCTTTGCAGAAGTAACTTTGAATTACAGTAACAAGAAGAAAACTTTTCTGCCCAATGACTGGACATATCCTGATTATCGAACGGATGAGTATATCAGTTTTTTTAATAAAGCCCGTAGGATCTTTGCTGAACAGATAGCTAACAGAAACCAGTGATGGGTTATAGGCCTTGGTGACTAGTGACCAGTGACTAGAATTAATTGATTTAAAGAAAAATACTTATATACTATTCGGTTTTTGGTCTCAGGTAGCTGGTTTCTTAATGCTTTAGAGGAGACGGAAATGATAATATTAAAACGAAAGAGCTTAGCAGTTGTTTTTCTCTCTACTTCATTGATAGCTATTGTTCTTGTAATGACGTTGGTAGGGGTCTACATCTATTATACATGGCATTTTGAACAGGATAATATTTCTTACCAAAAGAACATTGCCCAGTTAAATGCAGACTTGTTTGGCAAAGAAATTCTTATAAAAAATGCTCATATAACAGCTGTTCCCTGGGAAAATGAGCAGATCCCTGTTATAAAAGGTCAAATAGTAAATGATTCCAAAAAGCGTATAAAGGATATTGCAATTAAGGTGATGTTCATTGATATGAGCGGACAAGTGTTATATGTAAATATTTTTCATCCGGTCATGCAGGTCAATAATATATTTAATTTCAATGAGAACACAACTTTTATTTTGGGTCCAAAGGATTCTGTTTCTTTTGAGTATAAATTGTTTAATGTTCCTGTTGAGATCAAACAGAAACTGATAGATGAAAGTAACTTTTCCAAAGATAAGATCAAGAATTTTGATGTTTGTTTTGAGATAATGGAGATAGTTTTAGGATGAAGATATTTTATTCACTGATATTTTTAGTGTTTTTAGCTGTTTTGATCCTCTTTACAGGTTCTTTTTTTTATTTTGCAGAAGTTGTTCATGAAAAATCTCAATTCAATATTCGTTCTGGGGGGAAGACTATCGGACAGATCTTTATTGATAGATATAGTACTGAAGAGAACATTGTGATCAAATCAAAAAAGGTTAGTTTCGAGAAAGAATATTTGCCAGTCTCTACTATAAAGTATGTAATATCTAAAAAATATGCAGATACTTATGAAATAGAAAATGCGATAAGTTTATCAGGCAGAAGTGACACTGTCAAAATAAAACAAGATGAAAATAATTTTCAATTTGTAAATAAACTTGCGTCAAAATTCGCGTTCTATAGTGACAGCACAAGTGTGGACAATGTTTTGCCATATAACCGTTATGAGTGCTCTACTTGGCTGCCGTTCCTTAACAAATATCACTTTGCCCTAGGAGGACAGCAAACCTTTAAGGCAGTTGTTTTAGATAATGCTCTTTTACCGCCATACCAAACTGAGATTTCCTTTTTAAATATAGGTGCGGAATATTTAAGTATTGAAAACAGGAAAATACGTACAGAAAAGATCGTTTTTACGCAAGCAGATATCGATGGGAAGATCACGATATGGTATGTTCCGAAACTTCATAAGATCTATAAAGTCTTTTATGATAAAGAAGATATTGCTTTGGATTATTTTAAGAGTAATGAACCTGATGAACTTCTTGGTGAAACTGTATCCGAACAACATTTTCCGACTGCGAATACGTCTATACAGGATATTGTGTTTTTTTCAGGGAATAAAAAAATAAACGGGTCTTTTTCGCGTCCG
>JAQVOV010000184.1 GCA_028702395.1 Candidatus Omnitrophota bacterium | reverse complement strand
GTATAGAAGTTGCTCTAAAGAATAATGTGCAGCTTGAAATAGCACAAAAACAGATACAGTTATCAAAGTTAAAAGTTCTTGAAGCAAAAAGAAATCTGGGGCCTAAGCTTCAATTTAAATATGATGAATTTGGCGGAAGAGTTCCGGTTGCAGAGGGAGCAGGACATTATTGGGGACGTAAACTTTCAGTTGAATATAAACAGCCATTATATTATGGAGGAGAATTGTGGTATGGCCTTAAACAGGCAGAAGTGAATATTAATATTGTTGAAAATGATTACCAGAGAATAAAAAATGATGTTGTTTTGCAGGTCACAAAGTCATATTACGGGTATGATAAAAGCAAAAAGGCTTTGGATATACAAGGACAGCTTTTGGAAGAAGTTTCTTCTTTAAAGGACATATCTCAAAAAGGATATGAGATGGGTGTTATTGATAATATTGAGTATTTGAATGTTCAATCTCAGCAGAATCAGGTCAATTTCCAGTATATCTCATCAGAGGAAGACCTAGCTTTAGCGCAACTTATATTGCAGCAGGCAATGAATACAGAAGATCCTGTTGATATCTATCCTATAGGGGAGGCCAGGATATTGGATATATCTTTAAATACCTGTTATGATCTTGCATATGCCAATAGACCTGAGATGAAACTTAATTATTTTATGACAGAATATTATTTGTATGATAAAAAAATAGCTGATGCAAAATCTATGCCTAAAGTAGATCTTCTTGGTAATTGGGGACACAAGGTTGAGAATTATTATAAGCAAGATGAACCGGCAAATTATTTAAGCCATAAATTCGCTCCTGAATGGTATGCAGGTATCAAGGTAAAAGTTCCTATGGGAGGCAATGAAGTTGGCTATACATATACCAGAGAAGTATGGCAGCCGACAATAAGTTCTTTTGTACATGGTAGTGAAGCCTGGTCAAGTGCTTTTACATTTGATCTTTTAAATCAATTTCCTGTATGGAACGAACAGAATGAAGCTGATGTATCTTTTTCAAGAGCACAGCAAGAATATAATAAGGTAAAAAAAGAAATAACTATGGAAGTTAAAGAGAATTATTTTAAATATAGAAAAGCCATTGTTCAATTAGGGGTAGCGCAGAATAAAATGGAGCATCAAAAAAAACAAGTGGAATATACTGTTTTGCAAAATGAACTTAAAGAAGCTCCTTTATCAAGGCTTATTGAAGAAATGATAAAGTTTTCCGAAGAAAAATTCTCTATGTATCAGGCTATTCATGATTATTTTGTTGCGATAGAATCACTTAATAAAGCAATAGGACTACTAGATTATTTTGACCCGCATGAAAAAGGGGCATTAAAGGGGTAATGCGTAGTGGGTAATGTGTCATGGGTATGGTGTCTTAAGCGTTTATAATATTATCTAACTTTAGTATTAAAATTCAGACACAATACACACAGATATAATACACAGTACACATTACCCATGACACACTACTCAATACAAACGACCCAATTGGAGGTAAAAATGAATTCAGATGATATAAAAAAAGAGGAGAATATCCAAGGGGTGGAAATAATTCAAAAACCCAAAAAAAATTTACGAAAAATGTTAGTCATAATGGCTATAGCAGGTATAGTTTTTTTTATTGGGGTGAAGATCATTGGAAATATAAAAAATACTCTCTTTGGGAAAAAACAGGAAGAAACGTCAGAAGTTGAGGTAATTGGAGAAGGGTCTCCTGTCAAAGTCTATAAAGTAAAGCGCATTGATTTTAAAGACACTTTACCTGTGCTGGGAATAATGAAAGGATATAAAGAGATCTCTCTTAAATTTCAAACTAGCGGTTTACTTGAAAGTTTTAACTTTGAAGAAGGTGAAAGGGTTCAAGAAGGAGATATAATAGCGAATTTAGAACAAAAAGACGGATTACTAAAACTCAAATATGCTGAACTTGAAATGGAGAATGCAAAAAAAATGCTGGATATTGGCGCTATCATTAATAATGCTTTTGAGAAAACAAAATTGGAATACGAATCAGCTAAAAGTGATCTTGAAAAAACAAATATTTACGCACTTTCAGAAGGTGTTTTAGGTTTGCAGGAAGTAGATGTCGGATCATATGTCACTCCAAATGATAAAATAGGGGTTTTTGTTGATATTACTAAGGTCTTTGGTGAATTTAATATTATTGAAAAGGATATTCCTAAGATAAAGCTTGGAGAAAAATCAGAGATTTTCATAGATGCTCTTCCCAAAGAGACTTTTACAGGAACAGTAGATACGATATCACCTTTAATTTCAGGAAGGACCAGAGCGCAAAAGATAAAGGTTGAGTTGAAAAATAAAGACGGTCAAATAAAACCGGGCATGTTCGCTAGGGGGCTTATAACAACCTATGAAAAAAATAATGCTTTGATCATTCCTGCTTCGAGTTTAAAAAAACAAGAAGAAGGATATGTTGTATATATTGTTCACAGAGATGAAATGCCGGAAGAGATAGCCGAAGATGCTGAAGAAGTTGAAACAGTTGAAGAAGGTGAAGAAGACAAGGAAGAGGAAACAGAAATTATCGTAGAAGATGAGCCTCGTGATATGGGCACAGTAGAAGTTAGGCCAATTAAGGTCGGCTACATGACACAGGATAAAATAGAAGTTGAAGAAGGGATAGAAGAAGGGGATGTCGTTGTTATGGAAATATATCAGGATCTTGCAGATAAAGACAGAGTTGAGATAGTTGAGGAGCAGGAGATACTGTACTAGGGGTGATAGATAGTTAGAGACCAGGAACCAGAGACCAGAGACCAGGAGAAATTGATTTAAAGTTTTCTGGTTTCTGGTTACTGGTCTCTGGTGTCTAAATGCTATATAAGGAGATAAATGAGTTTAACAGGATTTTGTTTAAAAAGACCGGTCACTACGGTCATGATAATGCTTTTTATAGTTCTTTTTGGTATCATTTCATTATTAGGATTGCCTCAAGAACTTTTTCCTCCT
>JAQVOV010000183.1 GCA_028702395.1 Candidatus Omnitrophota bacterium | reverse complement strand
GACTCTAATAATATCTTGTGCCTCAAGATTTGAGAGCACCAATATAAGGATGAGCGGAAACCCGTTGTTCATTTGACAGAAGTTTATTTTGTGTTTGACAACTGGTTACCATATAAGGGGCAGACCTGCGTGTCTGCCCTTGGTAAAATTGTTTTGGAGACAGACCAGGTCTATCTCCTAGGAGATAGACCTGGTCTGTCTCCTAAACAAAGTGGCTGAGAAAATTTTCTTTCTTCCTTTCATTCTTCTTTTCTTATGGTATAATTACGCATGAAAAATTATATAAAACCAAAAATAAAAGTGGTTGTGTTGGATCCTGAACAAGCTGTTTTAGAGGTCTGTAAGATAGCTGGTGTTTTTTTTTATGAAACTCATGGACATTATTTGTGTTTAAGATATTTGAGCGGGGGACCAGCTAGATGTTCTGTTTCAGCTAAAGGAGGACCTACTCCAATGTTAGTGGATTGTTCCTTGGATGAGGAAGAATCTACGCAGTCATGATCTTGTGGTATAGAATGTCTCAAAACTTTGTTCTATAATTTGTAGAAATAAATAGCTTTTTAGATGTTTTAGAGCAGATACTTTTCCTTTTTAATTTCAATGCCGAGCCCAGCCTTATAAGGCTGGTGGGCATTGTATTAGAAGAGATCAGCTGTGAGTCACGAGCTATATGAACGTCCTGTATATAGTTGATAAAGCTTTCTGCTCGGGATGAATTAAAGAAATTTCCTTTTTTGGGAAGGTGTTTTTGTTATAGATCCTTCGTAAGGCAAAGGCATTGCCTTTGCCAGCTACTCAGGATTAATTAAAGAATTTTTACTATTCGTAAAAATTCCTCTTAATTAAAAAAAATCTTGACTTCTTTTAATAAGAGGTTAAAATGGCTTTTAATAAACCAAGGTGGTTATTGAAAGAAAACAAAGGCGTTTTCTTCTTTTCAAAGAAGAAATATGTCTTTTTTTTTACAAAAAAACATTACAATGAGGTAAGAATGTACAAAATAATCTACAAAAAACAATTAAATCCAGAAATATGCCTTTTAGAAATTGAGGCTAAAGATCTTGCTATTGCGGCAAAAGCAGGACAATTCATAGTACTACGTATTGATGAACAAGGAGAACGTTTCCCTTTGACATTATATGATTTTGATCGAGAAAAAGGGACGATTACAATAGTGTGTCAAGCTATAGGCGTAAGCACAAAAAAACTTTGTGCATTGAACGTTGGCGAGAATATCCTTGATATAGCTGGCCCATTAGGTCATGCAACAAAAGTTGAGAATATCGGCAAAGTCATATGTATAGGAGGAGGAGTAGGAACTGCTGAAACATATCCTATTGCAAAAGCTATGAATGAAAAAGGGAACGATGTTACAGTTATTATTGGAGCAAGGAACAAAGACCTTGTTATATGCGAAAAAGAAATAAAAGAGTTTTGTGATAATGTCCATATAACAACAGATAATGGCTCTTACGGAAGAAAAGGATTTGTTACAGATGTTCTAAAAGAGCTTTTAGAAAAAAATACATATGATCTGGTATTTGCCATAGGGCCTCTTATAATGATGAAAATGGTCTCTGAAATGACCAGACCAAAAAAGATAAAAACTCTTGTATCATTAAATTCGATCATGATAGATGGAACAGGTATGTGCGGTGGATGCAGAGTGCAATATGACGGAAAAACCAAGTTCACATGTGTTGATGGTCCTGAATTTGATGGGCATCTTGTGGATTTTGAAGATGTTATGCGAAGAAACGGAAGATATAAAGATAAAGAAACAAAAGCAATGGAAAACTACGGACATAAATGTAAAATAGGGTTGTAAAACATAGTGTCTGTTTTAAGTGTCTGTGTCTGTTGCGGATGGTTCTGAAAGAGGTTTTGTAGGGGCGTATTGCAATACGCCCCTACTATAAAAGGAACAGAACACTAATAACAGATAACAATAATAAAGGAAATATAAAATGAGAGAACAAGACCCAAGAGAGAGAATAAAGAATTTTAAAGAAGTACCTTTTGGATATTCAGAAGAAGAAGCTGTAAAAGAAGCTTCTAGGTGTATACAATGTAAAAATCCTTTATGTGTTAAAGGTTGCCCTGCAGATATAAACATTCCCCAATTTATTAAAGCTATAGCAGAAAAACGTTTTAAAGATGCTAATCCTATAATAAAGCTCACAAATAGTTTAGGTGCTATTTGCGGGAGGGTTTGCCCTCAGGAAGATCAATGTGAGAAAAAATGTGTTCTTGGAATAAAAGGACAGCCTATTAATATTGGGAATTTGGAAAGATTTGCAGCTGATTGGGAAAGAGAGAATGTCACTTTAGATAAAAGTAATGATAATCAAAGATCTTGCAAAGGTGAAAAGGTAGCTGTAATAGGTGCCGGTCCTGCCGGATTAACATGTGCGGCAGATCTTGCAAATATGGGCTATTGTGTAACGCTTTTTGAAGCTCTTCACAAACCGGGCGGTGTGCTTACCTATGGTATCCCTGAATTTAGATTGCCTAAAGATATTGTTATGAGCGAAGTAAAGGCAATAGAGAAATTAGGGGTAGAAATAAAATATAATTATGTTATCGGAAAGATCAAAACTATAGAACAGTTAAGAAAAGAAGGGTATAAAGCTTTCTTTATCGGCACAGGAGCAGGCTTACCGTCTTTTATGGGTATTGAAGGTGAAAATCTAAATGGAGTTTATTCTGCAAATGAATTCTTAACAAGAGTTAATTTAATGAAAGCTTATGATTTTCCAAAATATGATACGCCGATCAATATCGGAAAAAAAGTAGCTGTTATCGGGGCAGGAAATGTTGCTATGGATTCAGCAAGATGCGCCCTAAGGCTTGGTGCAGAAAAGGTTTATTTCGTATACAGGCGCAGTGAAGATGAAATGCCTGCAAGGATAGATGAAATACATCATGCAAAAGAAGAAGGAATTGAATTCCATCTTCTTACAACGCCTATAAAAATAGTTGGAAATGAGTTGACAG
>JAQVOV010000182.1 GCA_028702395.1 Candidatus Omnitrophota bacterium | reverse complement strand
TTTTGAAAAAACAAAGCTTTCTCGTCTATTAGACGAAAAAGAAAACATTAACATAAATAGTAACAACTGTAACCAATTGGAACTATTTAACTTATAACCGGACACTAGTGAGGTCTGCCCCTACAAATATTTATTTACAGATAATTTACAGTTGTTTTGAAATTTCCTGTGATCTTCTGAATAAATTCAATATCATCTTTCGAAAGGTTCGTTGCAGTGACTATAACGATCATTCCTGCATCGAGTAATATATGAAGAACTTCTGCAAATCGTCTTATATGTTCTTTTTTATTATTTTCATGCCCTTTAATATCAGCATCAACTCCATATAAAACATTTCCTATGCCTAAAAAGTATACTATTTTTCCTTTATTAAAAAGGTCCTGTTCAAGTTCTTTAGCAGGAGTTTTTTTGTCTTTGGTCTTTGGTCCTGTGAAAATTATAAGTTCGGCTTCCTGTCCATATTTTTTTTGCCTTTTTTCAGTAGGGATAAAGCTTTTTTCCCATTTAATATTACGTGTAAAAAGTTTTTTGTCTATTATGTTTTTATCATCTTGTAAAACTTCACGTATTATTCCCCCACCTGATATTTCATGATCATCCAAGATAACAAATCGTGAAAGCTCAAGGGAATCATTAATAGTGTCACAAGCTATACATTCCTCCAGATTAATAATACATTCTGCAACATCATGCCTTTGAATTTCTTTTTTATTCTTCATACTCTTTAAAGTAGAAGCATCTATCACCTTGTTTATAGATTCAATAACACCTTTTGTTTTTGTTGCAGCCAGTTTAAACACATAGTGTTTTTGAACAACAAAAGGAGCTTTTCCAAGCCAAAAAACACTTACTCTTATCCTGTTCGTTACTTTTGGCGGATTGTCTTGTTTTGAAATAACTTCGCCTCTTTTGACATATAATTGTTCATCTAAAGTAATACCTCCAGCATAACCTGCGTCTATCTTCATAAGAAGTTTGGAAACAGGAAAAGATTCTATTTTTTTTACGGTTGTTTTTTTTCCTGAAGGTGAAAAAACTATATTATCTCCTTTTTTAATACTTCCTGAAAAAACAGTCCCTGCGATTATCCTTCTATCATCATTATTTTTAGTGAATTTGTAAACATCCTGAACAGGCATTCGTAAAGGCAGATCAATGCTGCTTTTCTCTTTTTTAAACAGATCCAGGATCTCTACAACAGTATGCTTGTTATACCAAGGCATATTCTGACTTTTATGGAGAATATTATCACCCTCTATTGCGCTGACAGGAACAAAGCAGTATGGTTTAATGCCAATTTGTCGCAGAAATTTTTCATATTCTTTAACTATCTTATCATAAACATCTTTTTTGTATTTCACAAGATCCATTTTATTGACAACTACTGCTATTTGTTTTACTCCAAGCATCCCTAACATAAATCCATGTCTTTTTGAGTTTTCTCTAACACCTTCTTTTGCATCAATAACTAAAAGCGCACTTTCGGCATGCGATGCTCCTGTAACCATGTTCTTAAGGAACTCTATGTGTCCCGGCGCATCTAAAATAAGATATTTACGTTTTTTTGTATTAAAGAAAACTCTTGCTGAATCAATAGTTATGCCTTGAGAACGTTCATCTTTAAGAGCATCTATTAAAAACGCATATTCAAATGGTTTACAATTATCACGGCATTGTTTTTCTATTGCTTCAAGTTTTCCTTGCGGAAGACTTTTTGTGTCAGCCAAAAGTCTTCCTACAACAGTACTCTTACCATGATCAACATGCCCGACTATTACAAGTCTGAACAACTGCTGTTGTGCGTTGTGCGTTGAGCGTTGAGCGTTATTGTTATTATCTTTTGTTTTCATTATTCACTCTCAAATATCTTCTGGTTTTTAGGGCGGTCGAGGGCGACCGCCCCTACAAAAACCTCATTCAGGACCTTCCACAGTAGACACAAGACACATTACACATTAACTCATGACACAATAGCCCCTACAAAAACCTCATTCAGAACCTTCCACGTTTTTTACTTCTTACAGGGCGCCTCACGAGGCGCCCCTACAAAACCTCATTCAGGACCTTCCACAAGCTCGCGGCGCGCAGCTCGCAGCTCGTGGCTCAACACAGAACGTTCGGCCCTTTGTCCTTTTTCCTTTTACCTTTTTACTTAATTCCATGTTCACTCTTTCGTGTCAGTCCCGATTTTTACATATACCCATCTCTACGTAAAGTCTCAAGTCCGCCACCATCATCTTTATCCTGCGCACGACCTGAACGTTCGGCAATATTTTTTAATTTGCCGCTTTTAAGTTCACTAATAATATCATCAACATTTTTGGAATAAGACTCTATTGGAAAAGTACAAGGATAACAACCTAAAGATCTATACCTTTGTCCTTTACCTTTATCATAATAAAGTGATACAGTAGGGATCTTCTCTTTTTTTATATACTGCCATATATCAAGTTCTGTCCAATCTAAAAGGGGATGGATCCTTACATGCGTACCAGGTGCAAAATCTGTTTTGTATTGATTCCAGAATTCCGGAGGCTGCTCGGAGATCTCCCATTCATTTTTTTTGTCCCTTGCAGAAAAATATCTTTCTTTTGACCTGGATCCTTCCTCATCTGCTCTTACACCAACGATCACTCCAGTAAAAGCATTTTTGTTATCATCTATAACATACTTGTTTTTTTTATGATCAAAGATATATCTTTTACCTTTACCATTCAAAGTTTGGGTAAGTGCTTGTGTTTTTAAAAGATTACAACAGGTAAGTCTGTCTACTTTTTCATCAGGAAAAGTTTGTTTTTGTGCTAATGCAGTTTCATTAATACCATATATCATATTGAGATGCCATTTTCGCACCAATTTATCTCTATACTTTATCATTTCAGGTATCTTATATTTTGTATCAATATGTATAAGAGGAAAAGGAACATGCCCAAAAAAGGCCTTACGAGCCAGCCATAAAAGCACAGTACTGTCTTTGCCTATAGACCAAAGCAT
>JAQVOV010000181.1 GCA_028702395.1 Candidatus Omnitrophota bacterium | reverse complement strand
GGTTCTCAAGAAGAAAATATATAGTTTGGTTCATGGATAATATCTTTTCAAGCGCAATACCAGACGAGCGAAAAGGTTTTGAATATAGGCTTTGGACATTGAAAAGAGTGTTCATAGACCCTAAAATTTCTCTTTTAGGCATCCAGTTATCTTTATCTTCAACTAAGAGATATTGTATTAAAAATCTTTCGAACATCTTTTTTGATCCATTATCAGTATTGGCAGAATCCAAAACATCGTCCAATGCAAATTCTATATACTCTGATATGTTATCTTCAATACCAATATCCGGAGAAAAGCCAAGATAAAGACTATAGCCTGTTAATAAGGAATTAATAAAAGCATCTATAGTCTTTATTTGAAAGAAGCTATAGTGATCAACAATATTATCCATAATACTTTGAAATTTAACAGGGTCATACTTATCTGTTTCTATAAGAGAAAGCAAAGATCTTTCTTCTGCCTTTGAAGAAAAATCCTTTAATGCAAATTTTTTAAGATATAATAGGATCCTTTCTTTCATCTCAACAGATGCTTTATTTGTAAAAGTAATACCCAAAATGCTCCTAAATGGCGTTGTAGGGTCTTGTTCAGTCTCTTTTAGCAGAAGATTTATATATCTTTTTGTGAGGGCATAGGTTTTGCCGGCACCTGCAGAAGCTTCCAGTATTTGTACAGGTTTAATGTTTTTTTCCATATGAGACATTGTAGCATTACAATAGCTCCCCTTCAACTGGTTATTTTGTCCTAATGCAGTGCCTGGCTCTATAGAGCCAGGCACTGCATTAGGAACTAACTTTTGAAGTGGCAAAAGTTTCTCCTCAAATTTACAACCTACCTTGACTTTTTTTGCGAGAGGTAATATATTATACTTGGAAAAAAGAGGAAATAATGACTAAGGAAGACTTGCTGGATAACCTAAAAAAAATGATGAACACTGAGGAAACTGCTATTTCCTTATATACTGAATTCATTGAGGATTCTCTCGTTTTATCACCTTTTTCTACTGAAGATAAAAACCAGATCTTTTCATTTTTAAAAAAGCTTGCTACAGAATCAAAACAACATAGCTTGACTTTTAAAAATTTAATAAAGAAAGTTGAGAGAAACAGAAAAAATGTTTATTAAAAGAGATTATCTGCAATATGTTAACAGCATAAGAGCCTCTGAAGAAGAAATGTTTTCTCAGCTAAGTTCTGTTATTGAGAAAATAGTCGATCCTGAAATACTTAAAACCCTTAAAGATATATTAAACCAAGAAAAAGAACACCAAAAGATATCTGAATTTCTATTGAGTGCAGCAACCAGAATTTCATGATTTTTCACAATATGTTATTTGTGTGTGTGATGGAACGAAATCAAGGCCAGGCCTTGATCTAACAACTTTTTTTGGTAAGCATGAGGTTCTATAGCCCCTCATGCTTACCAAAAAACTGATTTTTAATTATATAAAAAATAAATCTTGTAAAAGAAATTACTAGGAATATAATGAGAATAATCTTATAGAAGAGTAATAAATTAACAAAGGAGGCAACTATGTTTCGAAACAAAGTTCTCTTGGTAAATACTATCCTGATCATTGGGATGGCGATGTTTTTCTCTCCTAATATCGCTCAAGCTCAAGACAATCCTGTAGCAGGAACAACTCTTGAAAATCTTATGACTGCTTTTAATGGTGAAAGCAATGCTAATGCACGTTATCTTGCTTTTGCAAAAAAAGCAGATGAAGAAGGTTATGCTGGAGTGGCAAGTCTTTTTCGTGCTGCAGCCCGCGCAGAACAAGTTCATTTTGAACATCATACTGCAGCCATACGAGAATTAGGTGCAGAGCCTAAGGCCACTATTGAAACACCTGTAGTAAAATCAACTTTAGAGAACTTACAGGCAGCTATAGATGGCGAAACATACGAAAGCACTAAAATGTACCCTGCTTTTCTTAAACAGGCAAAAAAAGATAAAAACAAAACAGCAATAACTTCCTTTGAATATGCAGAAGAAGCAGAAGCTGTACATGCCCGCTGGTATAAGCAAGCTAAAAAAGAAATAGATAAATGGAAAACTAAAAGACAATTTGAAGTTTGTCCAAAATGCGGCAATGTAGTTGATTTTATCTCAGGTCCATCATGTCCAATATGTTTTGAAGATACAAAAAAATTTATTACAGTAACATAGAATTTTCTTTGTGCTACATAAAAAGACTCGCTAACATATAGCGGGTCTTTTTTATTGCCAATAAAATGCTCTTATTTTTTCCGAGTTAAAAAATTACTTCTTATCCATCCCCAGTTCAAAAAAAGATGCATACAGATCAAACATATCATAAACAAGCCATTATAGGTATGGATCGCGAATATTAGTTGAAGATTAGGTAATCTTATGTGGAAAAACATTATAAGTGCAGATATCATCTGAATAAAAAATGAAAAAATTAGAAAAAAATTTACTGTCTTTAGCCATTGCAGTTTTGTCACTATACCTCCTTTTTATTCTATCCTTTAAGCAGGTTCCTTAGCGAAATTATTATTAGAAAAAACACCGTCTATAGGTATGATCTTAAAATCAATCTTTTCTTTTTCATCTACATTAAACCTTATAGCATGGTGCTTTTTTAGAGTAACTGATTCTATATTGGCAAGCTTTGCACCTCCTCCTCCTGAGATAATAACATGAAATCCATCAAGTTCATAATCTCTAAAAGAATGCACATGCCCACAAATAATGTAAGCCACTTGTTCTTTGTTCTCTTTAAGCGCTTCTTTTAAGCGTCCCCATTCTTCTTCTGACAAGCAATGTTCTTCTAGATCATTAGGCGGTGGTATATGGAACATTATTATCGCTTTTTTTTCAGTGTTTTTTTTAAGCTGCTCTCCTAAAAACTCAAGATCCCCGCTTGCAAAAGAACGTCTGGAATTGTTCAAAAGAACGAGTACAGTTTCATCAAGAACGATCGAAAATGTCATATGCCCAAATAACTTCTCATAATCAGGGATGTCATGATTACCAGCTAAAG
>JAQVOV010000180.1 GCA_028702395.1 Candidatus Omnitrophota bacterium | reverse complement strand
TATGGTGATGACATTGCAAGTGGGAAAATACTTGCTAATCAAATACGTTTTAATTTAAAAGACCAATTAAAGGATTTTATTGCTAAAAATGGTCTGATCATTGGTATTTGTAATGGTTTTCAGATATTGGTAAAAGCCGGTCTTTTACCTGATGTAAAAAATGAGTTCAACACAATTGAAGCAAGTCTTAGCCTAAACGATTCTGCGAAATTTGAAGATAGATGGGTATATTTAAAAACCGAAGAGACTAACTGTGTTTGGACAAAGAACATTGCCCCTGTTATCTATTTGCCGGTAGCACACGCTGAAGGAAAATTCATTCCTAAAGATAACTCTCTTTTAGAAAAACTTAAACAGAATAAGCAAATTGTTTTCAGATATACTTTACCTTGTACAAAAGAACCAGCTTATCCCTGGAACCCAAATGGTGCAATAGACAATATCGCAGGGATTTGTGATACTACAGGCCGAATATTTGGTCTAATGCCTCATCCTGAACGTCACATACAGCATACACAGCATCCTTTTTGGACACGCCTTAAAAAACGAAAAGAGGGGGATGGTCTGCAAATATTTAGAAATGCTATTGAATTTTCGCTCTCTCTATGATATTATAATTAAAATATATCTTAAAAATAATTATATACCATCAATTCGAATTTTATGCATTTAAAACTTCTTTTAAGTGACGCGGGAGATAAATGAAAGAGACTCTTCAAAATCGATCGGTGAATAACAAAGATGTTTTTAGTCATGAGATCATTGATACTTTCTTTGGCTCTAATAAACAACAAAAAAGAACATCTGTTGTGCAACCTATTTCTCCTGACAAATTGCCTTTAGATCCCAGAGTTATCCTTAAAAAGATCCTAAAACAAAAACATTTAAGATGGTCATTGTTTTTGATAGGTGCTTTTGTGGTTACATCTATCATAAGTTATAAATTTTCGTATTACAGCTATATGGCAGCATATCTGGATCCTGAGTTTTCTTTGCTGGGTTTCGAAGACAAATACAGTTTAGATCTTCTGAAAAACGACATGTTCAATCGAAATGTCATTAAAAAGATATCTTTCAAAGATGATGCATCCGCTAAAAGTGTTTTTTTACGTAACAGTTTGAGATTGGTCAATACAACAAATACAGGGACCTCTGAAGTTTCTCTTTTGTTAAAGAATAATGTTGACTTCCAAAATAAATATATAGAGCTTATTGCTAAAGCAATGGATTCACCGAGATCATTATATGTTATTTTAAAGGATAAGGATTCCAACATTATTAGCATTCCTATGATAATTTCACCTCGCTGGTATACTTATAAACTGAATATCCCGTATATTCCTGATTTCAAGTACACAAATGTTGAAACTATTTCTTTTTCTTTTGGGCAGAATGACGCAGGGAATATAACAGGATCCACTATCTATATTAAAAAAATGGCTATAAAAGCAAAAGCGGAGTGAGAATGAATATGCAAGTGTGTGCAGTTACAAACCAAAAAGGAGGTTGTGGAAAGACTACCACAGCTTTGTCTTTAGCACATGCACTTGCGATCAAAGGAAAAAGAACACTTTTAATTGATCTTGATCCGCAAGCCCATGCAACAATGGCTTGTGGTATTCAAAGTGTTGAAGTTCAAAAAAGTTCCTATTCCATTTTCAAGGATAATCCATTCAGTATTAAGGCTCTAGCAATAGATCTCGGTTCAAATATTGATATTGTCCCGTCGCATATTGTATTAAGTACAATAGAGCATGATCTAAAAGACACTGAAAATGGTTTACTCATTTTATTTAGAACTCTCATTAAAGAAGAGCTGTCTTATGATAATATAATAATTGATTGCCCTCCGAATCTTGGATTTCTTACTTTTAATGCAATAAGAGCTTCCAATCAGATCATTATACCTGTTGAACCAAGTACTTTTGCGCTTATGGGTGTTTCTAAACTTATGAGCATGATAGAACTAATTAAACTCAAACTTCACCATTCACCGGTAGTAAAGGGATTGGTGACAATGTATGATCCTTTGGCTGAATTCTCTCAAAAAATGCTTTTTAAAATACGTAATATGTTTGGAGACAATCTTTTTAGATCCATAATCACATATGATATTGCTTTCAAGGAATCACAGGAAAAATTCGTTCCTGTTTTTGTACATAATAAAGATTCAAAAGGTGCTCATGATTACATGAATTTGGCAGATGAGATCCTATTGTTAATGAACAATGATATCCCAGAGCATATTTATGATCATCTTCAAAAAATCCTATTCAATAATGTCTATTCCAAGGAAAAAATGTTTGAATATAAAGCTCCAACAGCCAAACAGGTTTACGTTGTGGGAGATTTCAATGATTGGAAAATTAATGAAGATTCAAAACTTGAAAAAAATGAAACAGGTGTTTGGCAAAAACGCTTGTTCCTTGCTCCTGGCAGATATAAGTATAAGTATATAGTTGACGGCCTTTATTATGAGGATCCGCATAATCCAAAAAAAGAACCTAATCCATATGGAAATAATGATTCCGTTTTTGAAATGAATTAACCAAATAAAAAAGGGGAGATGAATGTCAAGATTAAAACAAGATTTCACGAAAGAAGATCCATGGCGTATCTTTAAGATCATGAGCGAATTTGTAGATGGTTTTGAGACCTTGTATGATGTTAAAAATGCAGTTTCGATTTTCGGCTCAGCACAAACTAAGCCGACAGATAAATATTATACTTTAGCTGTTGAAACAGCCAATCTTTTTTCAAAAAGCGGATACTCGGTAATAACAGGTGCAGGGCATGGCATTATGGAAGCCGCAAATAAAGGTTGTTTCAAAGCAAAAGGAGATTCTATAGGTCTTAACATAAATATCCCTATAGTGCAAAAACCTAATAAATTTGTCACAAAATTATTACAGTTCAATTACTTTTTTTGTCGTAAGGTCATGTTCGTTAAATATAGCAACGCTTTTCTTGTCTTTCCTGGTGGCTTTGGAACTTTAGATGAGTTTTTTGAAACAGTAACACTTATCCAAACAAAAA
>JAQVOV010000179.1 GCA_028702395.1 Candidatus Omnitrophota bacterium | reverse complement strand
TTGGGTTTTGTCAGGATTTATTTCCGGAGCGTTTCCGCTTGCGGACACCCATCCATCCAGCTAAGGTAATTACATGCTATCCACTCCCCATCCGTTGACTCGTCAAATGTACTGGCTCCGTTATAATCGCAACCGAACGTTATAGGCTCAGTTGTACCATTTCCTGTTGCAGGACATCTTATACCATTTCTATATTGCATACTGCTATTATTTGCCATTACATAGGTATTTGTTATTGCATCTGTTGAAACATCTGTATATGTTCGTTTATTCTGCTGATCCCGTGTTAATGTATTTAAAAAATCCCTGTACTGCCCCTGTGATATTTCATATTTCATGCAGTAAAACGCTTCATACCCTTTAGGAAAATTCGCAGGCAATGTTTGTGTAGTTGTATCGTTGAAATCGTCTGGAAACATAAAAAAACCACCATTCTGATCACCAAGACTTCCTGCACCGCCTCCACCTAAAGTAAGCGCACCTTCCCCTGTTATTTGAAACACTGCACCTGTTGTACCTGCTTCAAACTGACCATAATCACTTTGCGTATCTCCAAGATAAAAACTTCCCTGCGGAATATACGTCATCTCTATACCAAAAACCTTTATTTCATCTATAACTGCATCAGCATCCAATCCAGATGCATCCCAATCCCATACAAGTTCAACATCATCTACACTTGTTGTTCCTGCTCCTGTATTACTACGTTGTATAAATGCTCCTACCTTATCACTTGACACAACGATATCTATCTCAGTACCTGTTCCTCTATCTACATCTGCTGGATTTGTACCTGCAGTTTTTAGGTTTGCATGATACCAGTTTCCGTCACTATTAAGTTTATATTTAATAAAAACCCATGCTGCATCATAGTTTATACTTCCTCTCCATGAATTTTCCCAGCTTATATCAAACTGTATTGTTGAAGTTTTGTTCGCTGTGTCTTTACTGACAATTTCGACATTCTCAATTGTTAAATTATTAGCATATGCCAAGGAAAAAGTAAAAAGTAAAAAGTAAAAAGTAAGGAACGTCCTAAATATATTTTTTTTCATATTTTCCTCTTTATTCTTTGTTCATTCTTCATTATTCGTAAGTTAATAAGGCTCTAGATCCCGGTATTTAAAAAATAGGTATAGGCCTAACAAAGGTAATTTTGAAACATGAGTCATTCCCTATTTTTGAAAACCGGGATAACAGTCTATAACCTCATCCAGAACGGTCAACACTTTTGCCTTTTACCTTTTTCCTTTTGCCTTAGAACCACGCTCTCATCTATCCACACGGATACGAACCCAAGATCTTAAAAAAAGTACAATTCTTTTCCAGTTCTTCCAAAGTCCTTACGATCTTTTTATCTTGTCTATGGCCTTCCATATCAATATAGAACAGATATTTCCATGCTTTTGTTTTAGAAGGTCGGGATTCTATCTTAGTCAGATTTATTTTGCTTTTCTTGAAAGGTTCTAAAGCTTCATGCAATATCCCAACTTTATCTTTTAAAGATATCATTATAGATGTTTTATCTTCTCCTGTAGGCTCTGCTTCATACTTTGATATAACTAAAAACCGTGTTGTGTTATTTGATAGATCTTGTATTGAAGATGCAATAAGTTCCAATCCATAACCATCTTTAGCCAGAATACTTGCAATACAGGCTGAATTCTTCTCTTTTGCAACTATTTGGGCCGCTTTAGTAGTTGATGCTGCTTCTACAACTTCAGCTTTAGGAAGATTTTTTTCTATCCACTTTCTACATTGCCCCAAAACTTGAGGGTGTGAATATATCTTCCTTATTTTTTTCATATCCTTTGTTTTGCTTAAAAGATTATGTTCTATTTTTAAATACATCTCTGAAAAAATACTTAGATCAGTATCAAAGAACATATCTAAAGTATGTGTGACAGCTCCCTCCGTAGAGTTTTCTATAGGAACTACTCCATAAGCACAAATATCCTTTTCAACAGTTTTGAACACATCCGTAATAGTATCACAAGGCACTAAATCCATACTTTTACCGAATTTTTTTAATGTCGCCAAATGCGTGAAAGTAAGTTCAGGACCAAAATAAGCAATTTTTACAGGCGCCTCAACTGCTTTTGTAGCTGACATTATCTCTGTATAAATACTTTTTATATGCTCTTTTTTCAATGGTCCTTTAGTAAGAGAACCAACCTTTCTCAACACATCGTTTTCCCTTTTAGGGACATATATAGATGCCCCTTTTCTTTCTTTGGTTTTTCCAATAGCAGAGGCAATTGACGCCCTTTTATTGAGAAGTTCAACAATCTTTTTGTCTATACCGTCTATTTCCTGTCTGTATTTGTTTACCATATTTTACTCCCTCTATAGCATATTTAGTGTCTGTGGCTGTGTCTGTGTCCGTTAAGGAACATCCTAAAGACAGATTAAAAACCTCTTTCAGAACGATACTACACTGACACTGACACAGACACAGACACAAACTGTCTATTAACTCGTGTCTTTATTGTATATAATATATAAGGGAGTGTCAATGACTTTGTTAATGTGGCCAAACAGAAGTAGGGGCAATTCATGAATTGCCCCTACAATAAATAAATTGATAATACCAAATATACAGGTTACTGATTCTCTTGTTCTATTGAAGAGTCAATAGACGCTGATTTCTCGTTAGAATCTTCTTCTGTTTTTATCTGCGCTGCTTCCTCAGCAGGCATATCCTCATCATCTTCCAAAAAGGGTTCTTCTGCACTTTTAGATCCCTCTGGCTCTGATAGGGTATCTGGTTGATGATGTACCATCTCAACCTCTTCTCCATCAAAAGAAAGTTCTATATCCTGTTCTGTGAACTCTTTTAAAGGCGGAAGACTGTTCAGATCATTTAACCCGAATCTTAAAAGAAAAGTATTTGTTGTACCATAAAGTAAAGGCCTTCCAGGACAATCTTTGCGTCCTTGTATGTCTATAAGATTTTTATCAAGAAGCGTCTTTATTACACCATCAACATTAACACCTCTTATAGCTTCAACCTCTGCTTTTGTTATAGGTTGTTTATAAACAATAA
>JAQVOV010000178.1 GCA_028702395.1 Candidatus Omnitrophota bacterium | reverse complement strand
AACTTAAATCCTTCAAAGAATACTTGTATTCTTATAGAACTGTTGGTATTTTCCATGAGCATTTCACTAATCGCCTGCTTGAAGATGTTGTAAGAAGTGCTAACCCAAAATGGGCTAAAGTTCGTACAACATTTAACACAAGAGGCGGTATTTCAACAACTGTAGAGGCAGAATATTCAGGTAATTAGATGTTAGAAGCCAGAAGCTTAATAGGGCTTATAGACTGTCATCCCGGTTTTGCCGGCATAGCCGGCAAATACCGGGATCTAGAGTCCAATTAACCTTACCACATACTACATACGCAAGACAAGAGACGACTAACGCTTAACGTCTAACGACTCACGCATAACGCAAAAAGGTATGCTGCTAACTTTTACACTTCCGTGACACATCTATTAAAATTTTATGCTATATTTAAATCATATATGGGTCAAAAAATATATAATTTCATATACAAGATAGTATCAATTTTTCTTGTTTTTGCATTTCTTTTGGCAGAAATGTCGTACTCCTATGCCCAGCCAATTCACAATAACACATTATCAGTTCAAAGTACTTTTTCATCTAGCAATGTTAAAGCTCAAAAACAAGTTTTTTCACAATTGATAGATGAAACCATAAGAGATGGAATAACAAAAGGTCATGATGCTAATACCATTAAAAACTATTGTTTAGCTTTGCTTGAGCATCCTTTATATAAGCAGATCGCTAATCATGGTTTTATAAAAAGAAAACTTATAGAAGCAGTAAATAACAGAGATCTTGGGACAGCAAACGTTTTAACCTTATTAATAAATACAAGTGACAGAAACCTAGGAACTATTCTTGTTCAATGTCCTAAAGGTGACTATACTGAGCAAGCAGAGTTGTTTAAACCTTTCATAGAAGAGGTTAGTATGAAACTTCAGGGTTTTGGAAATGTTCAGAAAATAGATTTTCTTGTTCAGTTTATTTTTCAAGAGCTTTTACCAAACATTGCAAAACATGCTAGAGATAATCTTGCTGAAGATGTTGAACATGTTTTTGGTTTTTTTTCTGTAGAGATGATAGAAAAAGAAGATGGAAAATATGTAAACTTTTATGTGTATGATAATGGGGGAGGAATGCAAATACAGGATACTCCTTTACGAAAAGGTCTTTTAACAAGTATAAATGCATCTGCTGAAGGGGACAATTTAGAAGAAGCTAGTGGCAGAGGTTTGTTCATCATTAATCAGATGTTGTTTTGCGGACCTGAAAAACCCGAGTTTTATTTTCAATCACAAGGTAAAAGAGTTGATATTGTGGGTATTGATGGAGAAAAAGGGGGCAAGGTTTTCGGTGAAATCAATGATACTGATTTTTCTCAAGGTTTTTGTGCAGAGGTACAATTTAAGTTACCAGCAAAAGAATTTCAAGAACAACCTGTTTTAGGTAAAGCTAAAGATGATAAACCTAGTCATTGGATTGAAGAAAAACCAATATATCAGGTGATGTTAAAAGATTATGTATATTCAGTTTTACAAAAGAAGATCTATAAGGCAGTAACAAAAGATATTCCCATATTGGCACAAAAGAATATTGGGACCTTATGGCTTACCGGGGCCATGCAAAACTTTGGAGCAACTACGCCTTTTGAAGTTTTGGATCCTATGGCGATAGAAGATCGCTATGGAACAATGGAGGATCTGCAGGAGCTTATTAAATGTGCTCATGAACATGGTATTAAGGTTATTATTGATTTTATTCCGAATCATGTGTCAATGCACAGCTCGCTTGTTAAAAATCATCCTGAATGGTTCTTGAAAGATGAACAAGGCAATTTTGTGGATGCTACTGATAATAAAAAAGAAGGGTATCAATGGAAAGGTCTTGTGCAGTTTGATTATTTAAACCATGAAGTTATACAATATTTACATGATGTAGGAAAATACTGGATAAATTTAGGATTTGACGGGTTTAGATTAGACACTCCTCTTGCTCCATTAAAAAAGGTCATGATAGATAATTGGTATAGTAATAGACGATCTGAGGTTGATGAAGTTTTTCAAGAAGAGTTTTGGGCAACATTCATTAAAAACATAAGACAAATAAGACCTGATGCAGGATTTATTGCTGAAACTCTAAGTGGTGAAAAAAAAGACGAACTTCTAAGTTTAGGAGTTGACCTTGTTTATGATAGCGGAACTTCAAGTTTATTATATGAAATAATCAAAGGACAAAAAGGGAAAAGAGCTAATGATCTACAGCAGTATATATCTTCAATAAAAGAACAATTGTTCCATTCAGTACACTTTAAGGATGGTCATGATATAAGAGATGTGGGTCATCAGAGTGATTACGGTATAGAAAAATTGAGGACTTTGAATGAAAGAGAACGATTATTGGCAATGGTCATGATACTCGCTTTGCCTGGTGTTCCAATGTTCTTTAATGGTGAACTCGAAGCCATTGAAGATTATAGATATGTTGCAAATGCTGCTTCGCCTATACCTTGGGATAAAGTAAATATAGATCTAAAAGGTAAATATATACAGCTTTTGGAGAAACTTAACACAGAAGCTTTTAGAAAAGGTGAAATAAGCTTTCCAACAAAAAATGGAGCAGATGATCTTATAAGTTTTGTCCGCAACTGGAATGATGAGATCTATCTTGTTGCTGCAAATTTATCTAATTTAGATAATGGCGAAAAACAATGGATGAAGATATTCCTAAGTAAAGAGCAAAATATAGACCCGAATAAAAGGTATGTTGTTATGGATCATCTTACAGAAAATATCTATGGTGTCTATAAAGGGCAGCATTTTTTTGATAAAGGTCTAGATATAGGGGTTACAAATCATGAATTTCAGATTTTAAAAATAATAGAATATACAGCTCAAGAAAAAAAAGCTGATTCTCTGGCAGTTAGTAGTGATAGTGTTCCATATAGTGCAAGTAATAATGCAAATAGGCCTAATAAAAACAATGATCCTCAGGATCTATTGGATCATGATGATGAAGAAGATGTTTATATCGCACAGATCGTTGAAGAACCTATAACAAAAGGTGAGCTCTCACTTTATAGAGAAGCT
>JAQVOV010000177.1 GCA_028702395.1 Candidatus Omnitrophota bacterium | reverse complement strand
AAGAAGGAAAACAGAATATAGAGGTCTCTAACAAGATCGAATATCGGGAAACTTCAGAATATGAACAACCTGACAAGATAGAACCTGAATATTATATTGTGCAGGTTGGAGCTTTTTCAAGTTACAAGAATGCTTCAAAACAAGCAAGCAGCATAAAAAGAAAAGGGTTTGATGTGGCACTTTTAAAGGTAACAGGTGCAGGCAGAACCTATTATAAGGTAAGAGCCGGAAAATTCAGGGATGAAAATAACGCACAAAAACTTGCTCAGAAATTACGGCTTAAAGGGTTTAATGCTGAGATCGTTGAGGGATAAACCGTTATGCGCAGAAAAGTAAAAAGGTAAAAGGAAAAAGTAAAAAGTGTGGAACGTTTTGAACAATGTTTTTGTAGGGGCGATTGTGTCATGAGTTGATGTGTCATGGGTATTGTGTCTGCCTGCCTGCCGGCAGGCAGGTTAAGCGTTAGTCGTTAACCGTAAGGTTAATTGGACTCTAGATCCCTGCCTGTTCGGCAGGCAGGCCGGTATTTTTCTTCGAAAAAACCGGGATGACAAAATCATATTACTCGTTCTAATGACTAAGCCATATCAACTCTAAACAGAACCTTCTACAGGCT
The DNA here is from genome assembly GCA_028702395.1 of Candidatus Omnitrophota bacterium. GTDB lineage: Bacteria > Omnitrophota > Gorgyraeia > JABMRN01 > JABMRN01 > JAQVOV01. The sequence continues at coordinate 2,477 of JAQVOV010000177.1, read as the reverse complement.
CAGGGCTAAAGACTAACATCTAATGGCTTAGTCAAATTATACCACAATCTACACACCCAAGTTTTTGTAAAGATCATATGTTAATTGTTTTAAGAAGAGAAGCTTTCAAAATTTTGGGAGCCAGAAGCAGTAGTAGTTCCTGGAGCTCCTTTGGCTGTCTTATTACATGGCACAGTACCAGCGCCAGTTGCTAAGCAAGCAGTAGTTGCTACAACGGTAAAATATATTCCCCCAATTTTACAAACTGCAAGGATGGCTTGTTGGTTATTGAGTTTTACGGCTTCAATTTTTGGTTGGGAATATTTTTTATTATTTTCCATTTTTTTAAGTCCAAGGATAAACACGGATTAACTTTTCAGGCTTCAGATCTCTGATATCTATATTTAAGTTTATTATTCTACCACAACAACCTACACATACCAAGGTTTTTTAAAAGTAGAAGGGTTAGTTTTAAGAAGGGAAGGCATTTTCATTTCCTAGGCCTACGGCAGTTCCTGTTCCTCCTTTAGGAGTAAACTGGCATGACCTCATTGGTATTCCAGTGACTACACATGAATTTGTGCTAAACAAATATCCGCCACCAACTTGGCAAACTTCTAAAATAGCTTGATTAGGATTGAGTTCAATTGATTCAATTTTTGGTTGGGAATATTTTTTATTATTTTTCATTTTATTTTAAGCCCAAGAATAAACACGGATTAACTTTTCTGACTTCTGATATCTGATTTCTAGATTTAATTATCCCACAAATTACTCATATATACAATTTCTTTTTAAAAAGCAGAGGGTTAGTTGTTTAGGAAGGACGTTGTGAAAAATCCGTATTTCCGGAGGCATATGTTCCGGCCCCACCTTTTGGCGTAGTATTACATACTTCTTGAGGATCAGTTGTTGTTGGGCCTATACAAGTCATAGGCGAACCAGTTATTCTAAGATATATTCCACCTGATTTGCAAACCTGTAAAATAGCTTGCTTCTGATCAAGAACCACTTTAGTTGTTTTTGGTTTTACATATCTTTTCACACCAATAGTTTATCACAATAAAAAAGGAAAATCAAGCAATTCAAACAAAAAGTATAGTTTTAAAAAAAGGTTTGTATGATGGATCATGATTTTAAAAAAGCGGCTAAAAGTATGTTTATTTACTAATCATCATTAATTAATTGCAAAAAATATGTTATAATGTTCCCATGAATAAACAACCGAAAGACACAATACACATGACTCATGACTCCGTACTCATGACGCAGTACCCACGACTCATCTGCATCGTAGGCCCTACTGCTTCAGGCAAAACAAAAGCATCTCTAAAAGCAGCAAAAGCCTTGAACGGTGAGATCATATCCTTTGACTCTATGCAAATTTATAAAAAAATGTCAGTTATTACACAATCACCTACAAAAAAAGAACAGAAAAACATAAAACATTACTTTATAGAAGAAATAGAACCTGAAAAAGAATACAGTGCAGCAATGTTCAGAAGAAAAGCTGAAAAATGTATAAAAAATATTGTTAAGAATGGAAAAACCCCTATACTTGTAGGAGGAACAGGATTGTATCTGAAAGCTTTGGTGAACGGACTTTTTGAAGGACCTAAGAAAAATGACAAATTAAGACAAACACTTGAAAAAGAAGAAACTGAAAAAGGACCAGGGACTCTTTATGAAAAACTAAAAAAAATTGATCAAGAGAGTGCAAAAAAAATACACCCAAATGATATTAAACGTATAATTAGAGCGATAGAGATATATGAACTTACAGGTAAAACTAAAACAGAACATGAAAAAAACACTAGAGGTATCAACGATAAATATAAGGTTATTAAATTAGGTATTGATTTGCCAAGAAATGAACTTTATGAAAGGGTCAATAAACGTGTTGATAAAATGTTAAGAACAGGGGCAATAAAAGAAGTTAAGGAATTGATCAAAAAAAAGCTAAGTATAACAGCAAAAAATGCACTCGGAGTAAAAGAACTTGAAAGTTATATAAAAGGTGATATAACTAAAGAAAAAGCTAAAGATATGCTTAAACAAAACACTCGCCATTATGCAAAGCGTCAGATGACGTGGTTTAGAGCTGATACAGATATTAAGTGGTTTTCATCAGCAGAAAAGCTGGTTGAGTGGGTGACCGAGGGGAAAAAATAAGGAAAAAGTAAAAAGGAAAAAGGTAAAAGGGTGGAAGGTTCTGAATAGCGGTTTATGTAGGGGCTGTCGCCCTCGACAGCCCAAAACATTAAGGGCCATTGAGGGCAATCTTGATCCTGAGCTTGCCGAAGGATGGCCCCTACACAAAATGGGTTACTAATTATTGACCCACGACACATTGACACAGTACCCATGACACATTGACACAATACACAAGACGCATAACAAAGGAACTAACATGAAAGAAAAAGCATTGCTTGTTACAGTTAATATAACAGAACCTAAAAAGATAGATGATCCATCAGCTTGGACGCCTAAGCAAAGAG